>JAFXOO010000480.1 GCA_017528675.1 Oscillospiraceae bacterium
ATCCTGACTGAGCGGTTTTTCCTGCTCAAAAGAGCCGTCACGGCTTTGCTGCTGCTCGGCTGCATTGCCGCAGCCGTGCTTGACCGTGAGATCGGCAAGGCACCCTTTGCGCTGACCGGCTTTCTGCTGCTTGTGCATCTTGCAGAGGAGCTCCAGCGGCAATGGCACAAAAGCGGCTATCCGGACTGCAAGGAGCATGTCACGAGAACAGCGCCTTTTTTCCTGGCGGTCTGCCTGGCCGTCTATCTCATTCCCGCACCGGCGGAACCGTATGACTGGCAGCCGGTCAGGGAGCTCTGTCACCGCATTGCACTCTTTTCCACGAGGGTCTATGGCAGCCTCACACACCCTTCTGAGGAATACAGTAAAATCGGCTTTTCCGATCAGGGGGCATTCGGCGCCGCACTGGCAGGGAATGAGGAAGAAGTGCTGCTTCTGCATACAGACCAGCCCTCCATCCGCCACTATGCGCTTGTTGGCTGTATCAGCGGAGAATTCACTGGCAGGGAATGGATATTTGACACCGGAATCGACGGCTGTTCCCGCATGACTGATACCATAGAAACCGCCTGTGCTGTCCGGAAATTCACCGATTCTTTCCAGACCGACTATCTCCAGAAAGCAGCAATGCAGTATGAGGTGCGCTTCTACAACACACAGTACCTTTTTTCACCCGCCAAAATCAAATTGGAATCGACCAGAGACAAAACCCCTGGTATCAGCGAAAAGAACGGCAGCATCGTCTCGAAGAAGCGCTTGCAGTATCAGGATACCTACACGGTACTCTGCTATGTGCTCAACTACAGCAATCCGCAGCTCCCTGCGCTGCTTGACACGGCAGCGCCGATTACCGAGGAGGAGTGGAACAAGACTGCCAATGCAGAGAAAGCGCTGAACAAGCCAGGCTATACCTATGCGGATTACCAGAATTACCGCCAGGCGGTTTACCGTGACTACTGCCATTCCTATCCGGTATCGGAACAAGTGCAGGCGTTGCTTGACGGCATCCGGAGCGATGCATCGGGCAGATATGAAACACTGAAGGCACTTGAGGCCTGTCTTAATCAGATGGAGTATTCCACCGACTGCGGGCCGCTTCCGGAGAGCGTTACGGATGCGGGGAGTTACCTCGACTATTTTTTGTTCACCTCCCGGAAGGGTTACTGCATGCACTATGCAACCGCTTTTGTACTGATGGCGAATGAGATGGGCATCCCTTGCCGCTATGTCCAGGGCTACAATGTCCGGCGGGACAGCAGCGGCGCATTTCTGGTAACACAAGACAATGCCCACGCATGGCCGGAGGCCTATTTCGACCATGTGGGGTGGGTGGCATTTGAGCCGACTCCCGGCTATACCGTTCAGGAGGGGTGGAGCCGTGCAGAAGGCAGTCCCCGCCAGCCGGAGCCGGTTCCGGAAGCATCAGTACCGGAGAGCAGCACTGAACCCGGCAGCCTGCCGGAACCAGAAGCAGAATCCGCCGGTATCCGTCCTCTGCTGTTCCTTGTGCCCTGTGCGGGGCTGATCGGCTTTCTGCTGCTCTGGTACTGCATCAGGCGCCTGCTTTCCCGGAGAAAGTACCGGCGCATGCAGCACGCAGCAAAATTCCGGTATCTGACGCAGCAAAGTCTGCGGCTCCTCGGTTATCTTGGCTTCCGGCGGGAGACGGATGAGACGTTGTCGGAATTCCTGGAACGTATGCAGCACTCTGACCGTCAGGACATCAAGCCGCACCTCGGCTTTCTGCCGGTCTATGAAGCTGTGCTTTACTCTGACAGGGAAGTCACCGAAGCCGAGCTCCTGTCAGCCGAAACCACCTACCGCCAGCTTTATGCCCTTGTCAGGAAAAGCAGCCTGAAACACCGTTTTCAGCTCTTGCTCCTGAGATAAACCAGCCGTCCTTACAGGCACAGCCTGCGGGGATGTAAAACAGCACCCCGCCTTGTAGCATCACACTGCAAAGCGGGGCGCTGTTCTGCATTACCTCAGGAAGCCGTGTCCTTCCGGTCATTGTGTTTCAGAAAGCTGCTGCTGATCGCTTCCGCCGGACAGGCTGCCTTACACCTGCCGCAGCGGATGCATTCTCCGCTGTTGATTTCCCGCCGGACATCAACAGCCATCGGACAAACGGTATCACATTTGCCGCAGCCGATGCATTTCTGCGCATCCACATGCATCTGGAAGCAGGCAAAGCGGTTAAACATTGCATAAAATGCCCCCAGCGGACAGAGATACCGGCAGAACACCCTGCTGATGAAAACTGCACCGGTCAGAATTGCAGCCAGCACGCCGACCTTCCACCAGAACAGCCCTCCCGCAAGCCCTCGGAGCGGCTCATTGAGCAGCATCAGCGGGATGCCGCCGCCAAGTGTTCCCGCAGGACAGATATATTTGCAGAACCAGGGATCCCCTGTGCCGGAACGTGTCACAACTGCCGGCAGCAGCAGCACGAATACTGCCAGAATACCATATTTTATATAGCGCAGTACCTTGTCGGGCTTTGCCGGAATATGCAGCTTTGGCACCGGAATCCGGTACAGCAGATCCTGCACCAGCCCGAACGGACAGAGAAAGCCGCAGACCAGCCGCCCAAGTACCGTCCCGAACAGTGCCAGCAGCCCCAGCACATAAAAAGAAATCTTATGCCTGCCGCCTGCCACAGCCTGCAATGCGCCGATCGGACAAGCTCCCAGTGCCCCCGGACAGGAAGAGCAGTTGGGTACCGGCACACAGAACAGTTTTGACTTGCCGGTGAAAATCCGTCCCTTGTACCAGCCTGCCGCATAGCCGTTGCAGAGCGCCGCCGAGAAGATCTGCACGGCGAGCCGGAGCAGCCCCTGCTTTCGGGGGCTCAGCCGATC
>JAFXOO010000481.1 GCA_017528675.1 Oscillospiraceae bacterium
GATCAGCTGGTTGGTCGTTCCGTTGTACAGGAAGCTGACGGAGCCGTCCTGTTCCTTCCAGTCCTTCACACCGGGCAGGTCTTCGGGCTTCAGGTCCCCCTGCAGGGTGACCCGCCGGGCACCGGTCTGGGCGAGCTTTTCGACGCTGTCGCAGGCTATGATTTTTCCTTCCCGGATCACCGCCGCGCGGGAACAGTGGCGCTGGATTTCGGACAGGATATGGCTGGACAGGAAAACGGTGGCGCCCTGTTCGTTCCGCTCCCGCAGGATGGAGAAGAATTCGTGCTGCATCAGGGGATCCAGGCCGCCGGTGGGCTCATCGAGGATCAGAAGCTCCGGATCATGCTGCAGGGCGCAGACGATACCGACCTTTTTGCGGTTGCCGAAGGAGAGGTCCTCCACCTTCCTGTCCCGGTCCAGCTGAAGCCGCTCACACAGCGCGGCGGCGGCTTTGTCACAGTTCCTGTTCCGCAGGTCCGCGGACAGCTTCAGGACTTCCCTGACCCGCATCCCGCTGTAGAAAGCGGTGCCGGAGGGCAGATAACCTGTTCGCTCCAGGATGGCGCGGCTGTTCTTCCCGATGTCCATGCCTAGTACCTGCGCCCTGCCGCAGGTCGGTGAAATCAGCCCCAGCAGGGTACGGACCGTGGTGGATTTACCGGCGCCGTTCGGCCCGAGAAATCCAAGAATTTCTCCGTCACGGATCTCGAAGCTGATACCCTTGACTGCGCAGTTGTGGCCGTAGTATTTTGTCAGATTCTTGATCTCGACCATACAGGATTTCACCCTTTCCTCTTTCAAATTCGATGCTGTCCCCCCTCAGGACAGTTATCTATAGTATGCCATAAAATCATGAACGTGAGATGAAATGAATGTGAATCAACTGTGAAACAGGAAGGAAAACGACTGCATTTTCCCCCGATGACTAACCGGATTTCAGCAGAACGCCGGAATACAGAGCGTAATACTGAAAAGCACCTTCCATAGCATACCAGCGGTATGTGGAGATTGTGTGAACAATTGCGGTAGATTCACTGAAAATATGTAGGAAATGTGGTGGAAATTGAAGAAAGTGATGAAGAGGCTGTGAAAAAACTGTAAAATCTCTCCGTCAAAATCACCAAAAACAGGGTGCTGACTATATTGAAACCGCTGAAAAAATCGAAAAAGCCGGGTTGACATTCCGTAAAGCCTTGACAAAGAATTGCAGATTGGTTATAATAAATTGTGAAAAACCATAGCTGACGGGTGTGTTGTGCACTGCGACATGCCGTAGCAATGTTTTTCTGTTCAGCGTGGCGGAACGTATCCGCAAAAATAATTTTACGAGAGGGGAAATTACAAATGCATTTCAAGAAGAGCAAAGCTGTTCTTGCAGCTATCATGGCAGCAGCTATGACCGCAAGCGCAATGACAGCGACCATTTCTGCATCTGCAGCAACCCGTAGAACCAAGACCGAGGAGTTCGGCGATTCTACCTATGCAGAGCGCTTCCTGTCCTACTATGATGATGTAGTTACCAAGGGCCAGGAGAACGGCTATCTGTCCAAGAACACCAACGGTGCTTCTTTCGGTATCCCGTTCCATTCGAGAGAAGAAGTTATCATCGAGGCTCCTGACTACGGTCATGAGACCACTTCTGAGGCTATGTCCTACATCGTATGGATGGCAGCTATGAGAGACAACATCGCTGCAAACCATGGCGATCAGGTTGAAAAGAGCGTGACCAACACCAACGACCTGGCTAAGGCATGGAAGACCCTGGAAGTTCTGGTTCCTACCGTACAGGACAACTTCTGGACCAGCTCCAGCAGCATCAGCGCACAGTACTGCGGCGAGTATGACAAGCCGGAGGACTGCCCGGGCAAGCATGCTTCTGAGCCGAGCAAGACCGCTTCCAACCCGATCTATCCGACCTTCAAGGCTGCTTACTCCAGCGATAAGGGTCAGTACCTGATGCACTGGCTGGCTGACGTTGAGAACTGGTATGGCTATGGCACCGGCACAAGCTTCACCTTCATCAACACCTTCCAGCGTGGTGAGCAGGAGTCCTGCTGGGAAACTGTTCCGCATCCCTGCGTAGAAGAGCTTGAGTATGGTATGAAGGGCACCCGTGGTCTGAAGGGTATCTTCAACACTGATACACAGGTTGCCAAGCAGTACGCTTACACCAACGCTCCTGACGCTGAGGACCGTGCAATCCAGGCTGTTTTCGACTCCATCAAGTGGGGCGTAGACGATTCTTCCGTCAATGCACTCGCTGCTAAGATGGGTGACCAGTGCCGTAACAACATGTACGATAAGTACTATCAGAAGATCGCCACGGACACAAGCTGGAACAACGTTTCCGCAGGTGCCAGCATTGAGTCCGGTAAGCACTACCTGATGAACTGGTATACTTCCTGGGGCGGCTGCCATGACAATCAGAATGACTGGATCTGGCAGATCGGCTGCTCTCATGCACATGAGTTCTATCAGAACCCGCTCGCTGCTTACGCTCTGGCAACAGAGACCAAGCTTTCTTCCAACATGAAGGCTGCCGGCGCAGTAGAGGACTATACCACCTCTCTGAAGACCCAGCTTGAGTTCTATCAGTGGCTGCAGTCCGCTGACGGCCCGATCGCCGGCGGTGCTACCAACTCCTACAAGGGCCGTTATGAGGCTTATCCGTCCGGCGTATCTACCTTCAATGGTATGATGTATGTTGAGCACCCTGTATATGCTGACCCGGGTTCCAACCACTGGATCGGTAACCAGGTATGGGCTGTTCAGCGTCTGGCTGAGCTGTATTACTGGTGCCTTGAGGACGGTAAGGGCAACTTCGTACAGCCTGGCGGTGTAGACATGGACAAGGCTCTTGAGAAGATCCTCGACAAGTGGGTTGCCTGGTTCATCAACAACACCGTTCTGACGAAGGATGGCGACTTCTACATTCCGTCCAACCTCGACTGGTCCGGCCAGCCTGACACCTGGAACGGCAAGCAGACTGACAATACCGGTCTGACCTGCACGATCACCGGCTATGGCAATACCGACCTCGGCTGCGTATCCTCCCTGACCAACACCCTGATCTACTATGCTAAGGCTAAGGGCGTGAAGTCCGGCGATATCGCAGGCTTCGACGAGACAGCAGTCGGCGGTTCTTATGCTGGCGCTGTTGACGGCGTATCCAAGGTTGGTACCACAACTTACAAGGCAGACGATGAGAAGCTCGGTGCTGTTGCACTGTATCTGGCTCATGAGCTGCTCGACCGTCAGTGGGAGCTCGGCCGTGACGACCTCGGTATGTCCAGACCTGACCACAACGGTTCTCTCGCACGTTTCTTCAGCCAGCCTGTATGGGTACCGGAGAACTATGACGGCACAATGCCGAACGGCGATGCCATCAAGAACGGCATCAAGTTCCTGGATATCCGCAGCATGTACCTCGATTCTTCCAAGTGCACAGGTGCCAAGACTTCTGATGAGGCTATCGCTCTCGTTAAGGATCTGAGAACTGCCTATGACAAGGACGTTGCAAACGGTGCAGAGTGGACCAACCAGTACTCCGCTTCCGACAAGGGCGGCCAGGCAGAGCTTGAGAAGTTCACGAACGTTGCTGCTGTAGAGCTGAATTACCACAGATTCTGGCATGCAGGTGACTGCCTGATGGCAATGGGTACCATGACTGAGCTTTATCCGGACATCAAGCCTGGTGAAGTTTCTTCTGAGAATCCGACTGAGCCGGAGACAGATCCTGAAACAGAGCCGCAGGGCGAGCTGATGCTCGGTGACGTTAACTGCGATGGCAAGGTTACAATCATCGACGTTATCACGCTGAACAAGAACCTGATGGTAGGCGAGGAGATCTCTCCTCAGGGCAAGCTCAACGCTGACGTAGATCAGAACAAGCAGATCAACGAAGTTGACTCCCTCAACATCCTGAAGTATGTTGTTGAGATCGTTAAGAAGTTCCCGGTCTGATGAGCGACTGAGTAACTGAATGAAAAGCACGGCAGCGAAAGCTGCCGTGCTTTTTTTGTTGCAGGGTACAAAAAAACCGCCTGACGGCGGTTCAGTCTGTCAAAAAAGCTGTTATGCAGGGTTCGCCTCCGGCAGCCCCGATCGGGGTGCTTCGAGCCGAATGCCCCGCAATATAGCCCCTCCCCCAATGGGGCGAGGGGGTTGGGGTGGCAATGCCAACAACTTAGCAGAATAAAACCTGCGGGTGCAGGGCGGTCACCGCCCTGCCGAGGGTGGTTTAGGAGGGGCGAGCAGCCCCTCCTGAGTCGGCGCAAGCCGACAAAAAGCTTAAGTTGTTAGCATTGGTTGGGGTGGGGGCGCTCACCGGTGCGCCAGCACCAGAAAAAGGACTTTATCGACAAGCTGAACCGCCTGACGGCGGTTTTGGGTTATGACTGGTTTTGCAGATAGGCGATGAGCTTTTCGACATAGCGCTCGCCCATCTCGCTGAGCAACATGTTTTTCTTCGTAATATAGCCAACTTCCATAATGCCGGTCTCGTCTGCAATCGGCACGGCTGTATATCCGTCACCGTTGAGCTCACCGCAGATAATGCCGGAGCAGAACGTATACCCCTGAAGCCCCTTCATGAGGTTGAGCATTGTGGAACGGTCAGATGCCTTGATAACCCTTGCAAAATCGGCGGTGCTGATGATTTCCTCTGCAAAATACAGCGAGCTTTTGTCGCCCTGCTCAAACGTCAGACAGGGGTAGTCGGCAAGCTCTGCAATGGTGACGCTCTGCCGGGTTGCGAGCGGGTGCTCCTCCGCAAGGTATGCATACACACTGCAATCGATCAGCTTGTGGAAGATGAGGTGCTGCGTTTGCAGAAGGCGGCCGATCATCTGACGGTTGAAATCGCTGAGGTAGAGAATGCCGATTTCACTGCGCAGATTCGCCACATCCTCAATCACCTCGGCAGTTTTGGTTTCCCGGATGGCAAATTCATAGTCGTGGGTGTCATACTCCTTTACCATGTGGATGAATGCCTGCACTGCAAAGGAGTAATGCTGCGTCGAAACGCCGAATTTTTTGCGGAACTTTCCGCTGATATAGCGCTCCTGCAAAATCTCGTACTGCTGGTAGACCTGCCGGGCGTAGGTGAGGAATTCCGCACCGTCTGCCGTGAGCGTCACACCCTTTCCGGAGCGGTGAAAGATGGTGATGCCGAGCTCCCGCTCCAGCTCCTTCACGGCGCTTGTCAGTGAAGGCTGCGCAATATAAAGCATCTCAGCGGCTTTGTTCATGGAGCCGTACTCCGAGATTGTGATGGTATAGTAAAGTTGTTGCAGTGTCATGGTTCTGCCTCCTCAAATGTCTGGTTTCCGTCATCATCCACCGCTAAGTACGGTTCCCATGCATGGTAGAGCGATTCTGTCATGCCTTGCACCATGTAAAGCTCCATCGTCGAGCGGATTTCATGGATTTCCTCCCGCAGGTGCAGAATGCTGTCCGCAAGCTCCCCGGAACATCCCGGAAGCTGCATGAGCTGTTCTTTTGAAGCTGTATTCAGGTTGATGACCGAAAGCTCCTGCGGAGATTCCGGCTCCTGGGGCTGTTCCGGTTCCTCCGGCGGAGTCTGAACGGCGGCGTCAGCCGGTGGTTCATCGGAATCCGGTGATGGCAGCGGTTCCTCATGCTCAAGGTAAATATACCCGAGCATCTCGTGATAGCGTCCTTCACCGATGCCGTGCACTTGCAGCAGTTCCTCACGGTTTCGGAAGCCGCCGTGCGCCTCCCGGTAGGAGATGATTGCGGCAGCCGTCACCTCTCCGATGCCCGGAATCTGTTGCAGTGTTTCTGCATCGGCCGTGTTCAGGTCAACAGGAAAGACGACAGCGGTTTCCTCCGTTGCCTGGGTTGGCTCATCCGTTTCAGCTTCTGTGCTTCTGGCCGTTTCAGACGTTGCTTCAGCTTTGGTTCTCCGGTGGTCAGTGGTTTCCTGTTGCGCCTCGGATGTCTCCTCCGGCAGTGTCCGCTCCGCCGCAGCAGGCCCCGGATGGGTATAGGGCTGCACCGGCTCAAAGGAGGCGTAGTAGCTGCGGATCTGCCAGATACTCAGCCCGGCAACGACAACCGCAAAGGCGGCATACAGCATCCAGAGCTTGCGGTCGTTCATTGATACTTATAAACGGTAACACCTTCAAAACCATCCAGAAGGTTGTTGATTTTCTGGAAGGCAAGGCCTGTTCCCTTTGCGACGCAGTGTACGGCATCCTTGGCGAGAACGCAGTTGACGTTCAGCGTGCGGTGGATGAGCTCCCGCAGACCGCCCAGCAGTGAGCCGCCGCCTGTCAGCAGAATGCCGTTTTCATAGATATCACCGACAAGCTCCGGCGGTGTCTCCTCAAGCACCTTCTTGATGCCCTCCATAATGGCAAACACCTCGTCCTCCATCGCATCAAAGAGCTCCATTTCGTTGATTTCTACGGCATCCGGCAGTCCCCGCATGACGCTGCGTCCCTTGACAATCATGGTGACATCGTCTCTTGGGTCATAGAGATTGGTGAGCGTTTTCTTGACCTGCTCGGCAGTCTGTTCACCGATGAGCAGCTTGTAATGGTTCATCATATATTTCTGGATGGCTTTGTCGATGCGGTTTCCGGCTATTTTGATGGAGTGCGAGGTCACGATGCCGTTCATGGAAACGATTGCCACATCAGTGGTGCCGCCGCCGATGTCTACGACCATGTGCCCCTTGGCTCTGCCGATGTTGATGCCGGCGCCGAGCATCGCGGCGATGGGTTCATCAATCAGATAGGCTTTCCGGCAGCCTGCTGCCATCACGCAGTCTGCGACGGCACGTTTTTCAAGCTCCGTGATGAACGCCGGAACACAGATGATGATACGGGGCTTCACAAGCTGACTGCCGCAGACTTTTTGCAGGAACTCCCGCAGCATGCACTGCGTCAGCAGATCATCCGAGATCACGCCGTCTGCCATGGGGTGGACAACGTCAATGTAGGCGGGGGTCTTGCCAATCATTTGGTAGGCCTCCTGCCCGACCGCAAGAATGCGCTGGGTGCTGGTATTATAGGCAATGACGGACGGCTCTGAGAGCACCACGCCCTTTTTGCCGTAGGTCATGACAATGTTCGCAGTGCCGAGATCAATGCCGATATCGGGTGTACTCATGGGGTTTCCTCCTTCGGTGGGGATGGTCGTTTCGGGCGGGGAACGGTGGTAGCCGCTGCTGCGGCAATGACGGCGGAGGCGCCCTGCTGCTTGAGTAGGAGCGCACACCGGCTCATGGTGTTCCCGGTGGTCAGCACATCGTCGCACAGGAGGATGCGCTGGCCGTCAAGCGGAATGTCACGGATATGGAAGCTATCGACATTTTTCGCCCGCTCGGCGGCATTCAGCTCGTGCTGGGCACGGCTGGTCTTTTCTTTATACAGGA
This sequence comes from Oscillospiraceae bacterium, assembly GCA_017528675.1. GTDB lineage: Bacteria > Bacillota > Clostridia > Oscillospirales > Ruminococcaceae > UBA3855. The sequence continues at coordinate 7,403 of JAFXOO010000481.1, forward strand.
TATCCTCCCGGCATGGAAGCGACAGGAGCGTGGCAATTTCCCTTGCGATCAGCGCCGCCTGGTTATAGCCCCGCAGCCGTTCCTTGGAGGCATGCATCGGGACAGGCACAACGCAGTCGATCTCTCCGAAATCAATGCCGTGCCGGAGCCGTTCTGCAAGGATGCGTGCAGCAAACAGGGCGAAATTCGTGTTTTCCGACTGCTTCATCCGGATGATGGCGGGGATGGTCTCCTCTGCATAGGCACATGCCGCAAGTGCCCTGTCGTAGCTGAGCTCCTTCTTGCCGCAGATGCAGCCGACTTTTCCGCAGCGCCGGCAGACGGCGTCATGCTCCAGGAGCATGTGCTCGCCGCATGCCTCACAGACGACCTTGTCCGGCCCGATCAGCGCATTGCAGGCAGGGCATCGGTTCGGCCAGAATATCTCAAGAAGTGAGCGTGTCCATTTCGGTTTCATCGGAATCCTCCGGTCGGATGCTGCGCTCAAGCATATCACGCAGACAGGAATAACGGTTGGTGCGGCGGTTGTTCATCACCATCTGCTCGATCTTCTGGGGGGTGCCAATGATGATGAGCAGGCGCTTGGCACGGGTTACGGCAGTATAGAGCAGATTACGGTAGCTGAGCTTCTCGAATTTTCCGAGCAGCGGCATCACAACCGCCTCAAACTCACTGCCCTGGCTCTTGTGTACCGTAATGGCATAGGCGAGTTCGAGCTGATCCATGAGGGTGATCGGATAGACCGTTCTGCGGCCGTCAAAGTCAATGACTGCTTCTCCCCGTCTGCGGTTGATGGAGAGAATATGGCCGATATCCCCGTTGAAGATACCCTCACCATTTTCGCCGTCCTTTGTCCAGGTGATGTCGTAGTTGTTCTTGGTCTGCATGACCTTGTCGCCGTCCCGGAATTCATAGAGCGCCGAACGCACCTGCGTTTTGCTGGCTTCCGGCGGATTGAGCCGTGCCTGTAGTGCTTTGTTGAGCTCCACCACGCCCAGCAGACCCCGGCGGGACGGGCAGATGACCTGAATGTCCTTGGTCGGTGAGAAGCGGAACTGCGGTGCAGCCGGAAGTCTGCGGCACACAAGGTCGATCAGCAGCTCTGAAGCCTGGTCGAACTCCGTGCGGTGGAAGAAGAAAAAGTCATTATCCTTCCGCAGCAGGTCGGGCATTTCTCCGTGAACAATGCGGTGTGCATTGGTGACGATGGTGCTTTGCTGTGCCTGACGGAAGATCTCACGGAGTTCCACCACCGGCATGCAGCGGCTCACGATCAGATGTTGCAGCAGATTGCCGGCGCCCACGGACGGAAGCTGGTCGCTGTCACCGACAAGGATGACCTTGCAGCCAAGCCGCAGCGCCCGCAGCAGATGTGAGAACAGCAGCACATCCACCATTGACATCTCGTCCACCACGAGCACATCACAGGCGAGCGGATTGTTTTCATTGTGCACGAATTTTTGCAGACCGGCCGGATCAAACTGAACTTCGAGCAGCCGGTGGATGGTCTTGGCATCGTAGCCGGTGAGGTCAGAGACACGCTTGGCAGCCCGGCCTGTGGGGGCAGCGATCATGACCCGGTTGCCCTGCTGTTCAAAGCAGGAGATGATGGCGTTCAGCGTCGTGGTCTTGCCGGTGCCGGGGCCGCCGGTCAGAATGAGCAGCCCACGGGAGAGCGCAGCCCGGATGGCCTCTTTTTGCAGTGCAGCATAGGTCATGCCGGAGCTTTGCTCGGCGGAATCAATCATGGCTTCGTAGTTGGTACTGTCCCGGATGCCGAAGTCACGCATCACCCCGATGCGGTCGGTGATATACTGCTCGGCATCGAAATATTCCTTCAAATAGACGAACTCCCGCTCGCTGCCGGCTTTTTTGTACTCAACAATTGTCTCCTCCTTCAGCTCGGCATTGTAGGCCTCATAGAAGGCGGTTTCGTTGATGGCAAGGAACTGCACGGCAGCAGGACAAAGCCTGTCCAGCGGCAGACAGGTGTGACCGCCTGCCAGATTATGCCGCAGCAGATGCAGGATGCCTGCACCCACACGGCACTGGGAATCCTTCGGGATATGCAGATCATGGGCATAGTTTTCCACTGCCTTGAAGCTCATGCCGATTTCGTCCTCACACAGCAGATAGGGGTTGCGCTCGATCACATCCCTGCACTGGTCACCCCAGACCCGGTATGCCCGCATAGCATAGCGGTTTTTGATGCCGTAGCCCTCAAAATAGGAGATGACATTGCGCAGCGAGAAAATATGCCGTGCCTCGGCGGCGACCTCCTCACATTTCCGGCGGGACATGCCCCTGACCTCCATGAGGCGCATGGGATCGGTCTCCATGACCATCAGCGTGCGCTCTCCAAAGACCTCAACGATCTTGGCGGCCATTGCCTTGCCGATGCCCTTGAATACGCCGGATGCAAGGTAACGCTCGATGCTCTCGGCGGTGTTCGGGAGCTTTCGCTCGCAGCTTTCTGCCTGGAACTGCTGTCCGAAGCGGGGATGTGTGACATACTGCCCGATGAGGGACAGGCATTCCCCTTCATCCACATCGCCCAGCTCACCCGTCACCGTGACCGGTTCGCCCCCGACATTGAGATCCAGCACTACATAGCCGTTTTCCTCGTTCCGGTAGAGGATGTTTTCAATTGTACCCTCGATCTGTTCTGCCTCCGGCATGTCATCACCTCGCTTCCTGCGTAAATACATACAGATTTATTATACCGCATTTTCTGATAAATTGCAAGCGATTTCAGCCTGTTTCGGCAGTTTTTATGAGAGATGCGGATTTTTAGCGCAGATTTCCGGAGAAACGTCTGTATCCCGCATATGCGTTTTTTCAAAGCGACCCCGATACGGCGGTGCATCGTGCGTATCCTATATTGATACGGCTCCTCGGAACGGCACATTACCGGCGTTCTGAGGCAGTCTGTCTGAAATGTGTGCAGCAGAATGCAACAGGAGGCTATGACTATGAAATACAGCAGAAAAATGGCAGGACTGCTTGCCGGCGCAGTGGCAATTGCCTCGTGTATGGGCGGCATGACAGTGCAGGCAGAGGATGACGGTTGTTTTGATCTGTGCGGGGAATACGGCGCCTACTACCGCCATCCGGAAAGCGGCGGGACGGACTGGGAGCTTGTGATGCTCTACGCTCCGGACTACAGCACACTTACCGCAGACCAGAAGGCGGAGATTGCGTATCTTGAAATCCCTGAAAGCGTGAACGGCCAGCCTGTGACGGGCATCGGCAAGGGCGTTTTCTGGGAGCTGACGTCGCTGACAGAGGTGGTCATGCCGGACAGCATCACCTGTATTGCACCGTCTGCGTTCTACGGATGTGCAGCGCTGGAGAGCATAGCCATCCCGGAGAGCGTGACGGAAATCGGCAGCCATGCCTTCCGAGGATGTACCTCGCTGACAAGTGTGACTGTGCCGGACGGGGTGACGGAGATCGGGGAATATGTGTTTTATGACTGCCGGTTCCTGAGTGCGGCTGTCATTCCGGACAGTATCGAAGCCATTGACGCATGGGCATTCGGAGACTGTGTATCCATGACGGAGATCACGATTCCGGACAGTGTGGAGAAAATCGGGAAAAATGCCTTCTCCTGCTGCTCCTCTCTGACCGATGTGCAGATCGGAAGCGGTGTGACAAGCATCGGTGATTACGCATTCAAGGGATGCTCTGCCATGCGGCGCATCACGGTTCCCGCATCTGTCACAGAGATCGGGGCACAGGCGCTTGGCTATACCTTTGCCGGCGGGCTGATTCCGGATTTTGTCATCTGCGGGACAGCCGGCTCCGCTGCCGAGGACTATGCGCTTGCCAACGGCATTCCGTTTGAGGAGGCAGGTTCAGAGCCGGCAGCGCCTTCCTATGGGCTGGTTGGAGATATCAACGGCGACGGCGTAGCCAATGCCTCGGATGCGGCGATGATTCTGATCTATTCCGCAGCCGTCGGCGCAGGATATGAGGGCACGCTGCCGGAGTATTTTGCAAAATAATCCACCCCTGAAAAAGCGTAGCATGGGGGATTTCGCCGTCTACTCTGTATAAGCGACTGCCTACGCTCGTTCCTCGCTGGGCATCGGCTTATGCGGACGGCTTTTCCCCGAAAGGGACGCTTCGCACGTTCAAGAATGTTTTTTGACAGACTGACACCCCGGAAATCTCCGGGGTGTTTTCCGTCAGGGGCGGCATTGCGCTTCCAGCATAGTCTGCACTTCCGGAAGGGGCGCAGCGGCAAAAACGGCATATTCCTGCACCATCTCCCGGCAGAGCTGTTCTGCATCCGCATCCTCCGGCAGATAGACGAGCAGCACACAGCGCAGTACCTCGGCATCCATCCAGGCGACCTGGGCGGCATATTGCCGGAGCAGTGCCTCCGTGCCGGGCGCCGCATCCCGGACAGGCAGCACCGCAAAGGGACAGAGCCGGTGCTGCGGCGGCTGTTCCTCTGGCCTGTGCAGCCCCAGCAGTATCGCAAGTCCGATGCCCGCAAGCACCAGTCCCCCCATCAGCAGCAACCCGTTCATCGCAAATCTCCTTTCTTTTTGACAGTATATGCAGCAGGGCGGTTTCTTGACAGAAGGGGTGTGGCGTGGTATAATAGAGAAGTGACGGGAGGGGAAGGCGGCAACGCATCCTCCCCGCATACCTTGCAATGTAAATATTTTCTGAAAACGATTGCAATTCTTCACGGGATGTGCTATGATAATAGAATAGACTCCCCGGAGATCTCCGGCATGGTCTATCCCTGAAAGGAGGGACGCTGATGCAGCTTACAGACTGCCATACCCACACCTGCATTTCCCCTGACAGCGAGGCGCTGCTCACGGATATGATACGAAAGGCACAGGATATCGGGCTTTTTGCCTATGCTGTGACCGATCATGTAGAGCTATGCCGCTGGTATCCGCAGGGATACTACGCCGCCCTGCCCCGCAATGAGGAGGATTTCTTCGACTATGCTGCCCGCTTTGAGCAGGCAATGGCACAGAATGCCGTTGCACGGGAGCTTACGCAGGGAATGACCTTCGTCAGCGGGATTGAGCTGGGAGAGCCGGATGCGGATTTTGGCCTTGCTGCGTCAGTCTGCGAGGACAAGCGGTTGGATTTCGTCATTGCGTCACTCCATGAGCTGCCAGGGAAGCTTGATTTCTACTTCCTCGATTATGCGCAGGAGGATGTTCCGGCACTGCTGCGGGAATACTTCACTGAGCTGCTGAAAATCGCAGAATGGGGAAAGTTCGATGTCCTTGGACACATTACCTACCCGCTGCGCTACATTGAGGGCGATGCCGGAATTCCTGTGGATATGGCGCAATACCGTGACATCATCGCGGAGATCTTCCGTGCCGTCATCCGGCAGGGAAAGGGCATCGAGCTGAACACTTCCGGCTTCCGGCAGGTGTACGGCAAGCCGTTCCCGGATGCAGCGCTGCTGCGGCTCTACAGGGAGCTTGGCGGCAGGATTCTGACGCTCGGCTCGGATGCACACCGCCCGGAGGATGTCGGCGGCGGCATTGCGCAGGGCGCAGCGCTTGCAAAATCCGTCGGGTTTGACCGCATTGCAGTCTACCGGCGGCATGACCCATGCTATCTCACAATTTAAGGAGGAAATTATGATGTCTGATCTGCTGAACCTGTTGAAAGAAAATGCACGGCTGTCCAATGCACAGCTTGCGGATATGCTCGGCAAGACCGAGGCTGAGGTCGCCGCAGAGATCGCTGATCTTGAGAAAAAAGGCGTGATCCGTGGCTATACCACCATCATCAACGACGAGCTTGCCGGTGATGACGAGGTTGAAGCGCTCATCGAGCTGCGTGTTACCCCGAAGCATGACACGGGATTTGACGATGTGGCAAAGACGATTATGCTCTATGACGAGGTGGAGAGCGTTTCCCTGATGTCGGGTAAGTATGACCTGGCGCTGACTGTCAAGGGCCGCAGCCTCAAGGAAGTGGCAATGTTCGTTTCCCAGCGGCTTTCGGCAATGGACGGTGTTCTGGCAACGGCGACTTCCTTCGTGCTCAAGCGCTACAAGGATAAGAACATCCTGATCGAAGGTGAGGAGCGTGACGAAAGGAGCATGTGGGGATGAACTATGATAACCTGCTGTCCAGGCGTGTGACCGGGCTGAAACCGTCGGGGATCCGGCGCTTCTTTGACCTGGCTGCAACGATGGACGATGTCATCAGCCTTGGTGTGGGCGAGCCTGATTTTTCCACGCCGTGGAGCATCCGCAAGGAGGCTGTCGATGTGCTCGAACGCCGGAAGATCGTGTATACCGCCAATTCCGGCATGGCAGAGCTCAGAAAATCCATTGCGGGCTACCTTGACCGGACGATTCACACGCAGTATGACCCCGACCACGAGATTGTCGTGACAGTCGGCGGCTCCGAGGCAATTGATATTGCCATCCGCAGTGTCATCAATCCCGGCGATGAGGTGCTGGTGGTAGAGCCGTCCTTCGTCTGCTACTCTCCCATTGTACAAATGGCGTGCGGCGTGCCTGTGCCGATTCCGACAAAGGCGGAGAACCACTTCAAGCTGACGGCGCAGGAGCTCCGGGAGAAGATTACCGACAAGACCAAGCTCCTTGTGCTGCCGTTTCCGAATAACCCGACCGGTGCGATCATGAAGCGGGAGGATCTCGAAGCCATCGCAGAGGTGCTGCGTGGCACGGATATCCTTGTGCTGTCCGATGAGATCTATTCCGAGATGACCTACGGCGGCAAGCACTGTTCCATTGTGGAGATCGAGGGTATGCGGGAGCGGACGATTCTCGTCAACGGCTTCTCGAAGGCGTTTGCCATGACCGGCTGGCGGCTTGGCTATGTCTGTGCGCCGGCGCCGATCACCCAGCAGATTGTGAAAATTCACCAGTATATCATCATGAGTGCGCCTACTGTAAGCCAGTACGCCGCCATCGTTGCCCTTGAGGAATGCGAGGAGGATGTGGTGCGCATGATCAAGGAGTACAATCTGCGCCGGCGCTACCTTGTGGAGGCATTCAACCGGATCGGCATGACCTGCTTCAACCCGGAGGGGGCTTTCTATGTGTTCCCGTCCATCCAGTGCACCGGCATGACAAGTGAGGAGTTCTGTGAAAAACTCCTTGCGGAGGAGAAGGTCGCCGTTGTACCGGGCAATGCCTTTGGTGAGAGCGGTGAGGGCTTTGTGCGGGTATCCTATGCGTATTCGCTCAAGCATCTGATGACTGCCGTGGAGCGTATCACAGCGTTCCTGGAGCGTCACGGAGGCAAGGCATGAAGCAGATGACGCTGCGGACAGCCGCCAAGATCAACCTGTCGCTCGATGTGACCGGCAGGCGTCCGGACGGCTATCATACGCTGGAAAGTGTTTTCCAGAGTGTGGACATTTACGACACGGTCACACTGACCGCAGAGGACGGCGAGGGTATTTCGCTTTCGTGTGATGCGCCGGGTGTGCCGTGTGATGCGGGCAATCTGGCGTGGAAGGCGGCAGAAGCGCTGCTGCGTGCAGCGGGGAAGCAGGCAAAGATCACCATTACCCTGCACAAGGAGATTCCCTCCGGTGCAGGCATGGGCGGCGGTTCATCCGATGCGGCAGGTGTGCTCTGGGGACTGAACGAGCTGCTCGGATGCGGCTTTACGAATGCGCAGCTCCGGGAAATCGGCGTTAAGCTCGGCGCAGATGTGCCGTTTCTGCTGCTTGGCGGAACGGCGTATGCGGAGGGCGTGGGCGAGGTGCTGACACCGCTGCCGGCGGTGCCGCCGCTGCGGCTGGTGATCGTCAAGGGCTCGGAGAGCGTGTCCACACCGGCTGCCTACAGGGCGATTGACATGCTTGAATCGCCGCAGCATCCGGATACGGCTGCAATGCTGCGGGCAATCCGGACAGGCGATGCACCCCTTCTGAAGAAAAGCTGCGGGAATCTCTTTGAGCAGGCGATTGACTGCGGTGATGTAACCCGTGCCAGGCAGCGGCTGCTGGATCTCGGTGCGGAATATGCCGTCATGACGGGCAGCGGTGCTGCGGTCTTTGGTATTTTCCCGGAGACTCTGCCGGAGCAGGCATTCTCCCGCACATTAGAGATACTCGGACGGGAATTCTGCTTTGTAAGAGCAGCCCGGCCGACTGACAAACCATTTCTTGTCATTTAAGGAAGCACTGATTAAAATGACAACGCAGTGCTTCAAAGATCGTAAAGGCAACACCGCACATAGCTGGTGGTGCAGATGCGCAGTCAGATTTTTCGTCAGATTGTATAGAAATGACGCCGCTGGGCTGGCGCCCAGCAAGGAATTTCTGTGCAAGATGACGGAAAAGATGCAAGCAGATGTGCCGCCAAGCCGCCAGGCGGGC
>JAFXOO010000482.1 GCA_017528675.1 Oscillospiraceae bacterium
AGGGGCTGCTCGCCCCTCCTAAACCTCCCTCGGCATAAGCAGACAGCCAGCGAGCTTGCGAGCGCCGCTGGTCGCTTAAAGCGAAGCAGGGCGGTGACCGCCCTGCACCCGCAGGTTTTTGGTGCTGGCGCACCGGTGAGCGCCCCCACCCCAACCCCTCCCCCATTGGGGGAGGGGCTATATTGCGGGGTCTTCGACCCCTGCACCCCGATCGGGGCTGCCGCCCCGAACCCTGCATAACAGCTTTTTGAAAGACTGAAGTCCCCTCTCCCACGCCGGGAGAAGGGACTTTCCGTTTACTTATTATCGTTTACTTATTATATAATGTGTGCCGTTCCGGCAGACCATCAGCCCCGGTCTGTGCCGGATTCGCCGTCCTTCTGCCTGCTGCGCAGGCGGTGGGTACGGGAATTCACAAACAGCATATCCGAACTGTACAGCCGAAGCGCAAATGCCGTGACGACCGCAAGGAATACCGCCTGGTAAGCAAGACCGCCCCAGAAGGTCGCAGTATCATGAAAATGCATGCAGCCCGTTGCAATGAATGTGTGCGTGAACGGTACTGCATACAGCAGCAGCCGGGTGGGGAGCTCCATACTGCGGATGTCCGAAACCATCGTCAGCATGTAGGGGAACATCGTGCAGAACAGAATCGGCATGCTCGCCGTCTGTGCGCCCTTTGCATCCTCTACCAGACCGCCCAGAATGATCGACGCCGTCAGCGCAATGCCAAGCGTCAGCAAAAGCTGCGCAATCACACCGCACCAGCCAAGCCCGGTGATCTCCAGCCCCAGCGACTGCACTGCATTGTGCGTGTCCACGATGGACGTAAATGCTCCGCCGACATCCACATTCTCAATACCGCTGCTCACTGTGAAGAATAGGAATCCCAGGAATCCGATTCCGTAAACCGCCGCATAGATCAGCGCCACAATCAGCGCCGCCAGCATCTTGGCACCGATGATCCGGCTGCGGGGAACCGGCGCTGAAAGCAGCGTTTCGAGCGTCTTGTCCGTCTTTTCAATTGCAATCGCTCCGATGATCGTCTGCGAGGTCAGCACCACCAGCAGAAAAGCACCAGCGGCATGAAGATGTCATAGACCGCCACCGAGCTTGCCACCAGCGTCGGGTCAGCCTCCACGGATTTCCCGTTTGCATAGGTGCGGGGGGATGCCGTCACCGGCTTGTTGAGGAAGCTGTAATCGTCGTCGAGCAGTTCCTCCGTCAGCTCCTCCCGGATGGCTGCGCTGACTGTCTCGCTTCCGGTATTGCCGGAAAACGACAGCGAAGCCGCAGAAATTGTCTTCAGCGCCGTGTGCGTCACCAGCTCTGCCGGTTCATGGCGTTCGAGCAGCGCTGCGGTCATGCCGGCAGGGAACTCCACGGCATTCTTCCAGCCGTCCGATTCCACCATTGCCTCGAAATCTCCGCCCTGCACAATCTCATAGCCCTTGTCCTTCAGACGGTCAATGACCCTGCCGGTGAAATCCGTCCTGTCCTGATCGACAATGCGGATGGTGTCGCCGGAGAACTCCTCGCTGTTCATCGAATTGCGCATCACATATCCGAGCAGCAGCAGCACTGCCAGACTCACAACCAGACTAATCACCATCTGCCTGGTAATCAGCTCCGAAAGCTCCTTTTTCAACAGATGCATCATGCGCCCTTCACCGCCCTTTCAAAGACCTCCTCAAGGGTCTGCGCACCATAGCGTTCGAGCAGCTCTGCGGGCGTGCCCTCTGCCAGAAAGCGCCCGTCCTTCATGATCGCCCCTCTGTCCGCCGTTGTCTGCACCTCCTGCATGTGGTGGGAGGAGAGCAGGAACGCCGTGCCGTATTCCTCGGCACAGCGGCGGATTGCCTTGCGGATGTCAAGGGAATTGAGCACATCCAGACCGCTGGTCGGCTCGTCGAGTATGGCAAGGCGGGGTCTGGTCATGACGGTGCGTGCCAGCGCAATCTTGCGGATCATGCCCCTTGAATAGGTGTTGATCTTGGCGGAGAGCGCATCGCCCAGCCCGCAGATCTGCTCGCCCCGTGCAATGCATTCCTTCTGTTCGGCAGGGTCAGTGAAATAGAGGCCGGCGATGAATTTCAGATACGCCCGGCCGGTCATGCTGCGGTAGGCGCCTGCCTCATCGGGCAGATAGCAGATGCACGCCCGTACCTTGTCCGGTTCCTTCACAATGCTGTGGCCGGCAATGAGCGCATCGCCCTCGTCCGGATGCAGGAGGGTGGCGAGCATCCGGAGTATGGTGGTCTTTCCTGCGCCGTTCATGCCCATCAGGCCGAAGATTTCGCCCTCTCCGATGGAAAAGCTGACATGGTCGCAGGCGAGCTTTCTGCCGTAGGATTTCGTGAGTCCCTGCACTTCCAGTGCGTTTGGCATAGATTGGGTCACTCCTTTCAGGGGGAATAGATTTAGTGTTATTATAGCACATTCATTTAAGTATGTCAATCGTTTCGCTATAATAGAACCGCCCTCTGCAGGATGCGCAGAGGGCGGCGCTTTAACTATTGTTTATCTACGCCAAGGACTTGTCAAAAACCATGCACCACCAACGCTAAAAATTGCATAAGTAACAGCACCTGCAAAGAAAGCCGAACCACTAATCAACATACCTATCCCCCCTTTCATGATGAGCTGTAGCATCCTTACAAAGCTCACAGGCTTCGATTTGCATAACGGTTTACCGTTATCTATAGTATATCACATTTGATTTAAAAAGTCAACGGTTTACCGGTATGTATTGTGTACAAAGTTCAAGTTCATTTCTTAGACACTTTCGCCAGCTAAACGATTAAGGTCTTTAAAATTAACGGTTATCCGGCAAATAATTAGACAAAAACATGCTATCATTAGTATAGAACATCTACAAACGGAAGGGTGATCGCATGAAAATTTCCGATGCAGTTGCAGACCGTATTCTGTCATTGTGCAGGGAACGGGGGCTGTCAGTCAATAAGCTGTGTACGCTCTCCGGCGTGACGCAGTCCACCGTCAATGATATCGTCAACCGGAAATCCAAAAATATCGGCATCGTGACGATCAAAATGCTCTGCGACGGCCTCGACATCAGCATCACCGACTTTTTTGATACACAGGAATTCCGCAACCTGGAACAGGAATTATATTGAACAACAGGAGAACCCGGCGCACAAAACGCCGGGTTCTCTTTTATGCACGGACATGCTATCCATAAAATACGCTCATCATTCCCCCGCAATCGCCCGATAGATCACCTGCCGGGAGATGCCTGTCTCTTTGGCGGCGAGCTTGGCGGCGGCAGAGGTAGACATGCCCTGTGCCAGATAGACACGGGCGACCGATATGCCATCCTCCTCCGTGAGGGCGGTCTGTTCCTCCGGGGCACCGTCAAGCACAAGCACGAATTCCCCGCGGGGCGCATGCTCCGCATAGTACGCAGCAGCCTCGCCCAGGCGCATCCGCAGCACCTCCTCATGCAGCTTCGTCAGCTCCCGGCAGAAGGAGCACAGACGCTCCCCGCCAAGTGCCTGCACAAGATCGTCTATCGTCCTGCAAAGCCGGTGCGGCGCTTCATACAGCACGCAGGTGCGATGCTCACGGGAAAGCGCCTGCAATGCCGCCGCACGGGGCTTCTTCTCCTGCGGCAGAAAGGCATAGAACGAAAATACCCCTGTGCTGCCGCCCGAAACGCTCAGCGCCGTCACCACTGCCGACGGCCCCGGCACCGCTTCCACCCGGATGCCACGCTCCCGGCAGAGGCGCACGAGTACCTCGCCCGGATCCGAGATGCAGGGCATGCCCGCATCCGTCACCACAGCACAGTTCTCCCCCGCTTCGATGCGGTCTGCAATATGCCCGATGCTGCGCAGATCCGAATGCTCATGGCAGCTCACCAGAGGCGTGGAAAGCCCCAGATGCGTCAGCAGCCCCCGTGTCACACGGGTGTCCTCCGCTGCAATGAAATCCACCTCGCCCAGAATCCGGATCTGCCGCAGCGTCAGATCCTCTAAATTGCCGATCGGCGTACCGGTGACGTATAATGTACCGCTCATAGCCTTGCTCCTTTCGTCATCGCAGCGTAATTCCTAACAACGCAGGCTTTTTTGTCGGCTTAGCGCCGACTCAGGGGGCTTTGCCCCCTAAACCCCCAGCGGGGCTCTGCCCCTGCACCCCGGCAGGACTATGCAGCCCTGCACCCGCAGATTTTAGTGACATTAAAAAGACCGTCCGTTCGTATACAGCGCCGCCGCTTCCTTTGTCAATGCGCCGTTTTCATACATCAGAAAAGGCGGCTCAATCCGCAGGAACGGCGCAGCGCCACGCTTGCCTTCGAGCAGAAACAGCCACGGCGCATCAGACGCCGTCTTGTGGACAAGCCGCAGACGCTTCGGCTCGCATCCCGCCGTGCGCATGGCACAGATGTAGTCCGGCAGACGCTCCGGCCGTCCGCAGATGCACAGCCTGCCGCCCGTTTTCAGCAGCTTTGCCGCCGCTGTGCAGACGTCCTCCGGCGTACACAGAACGCCGTGCCTTGCAATGCGCTGCGATGCGTTCGCCGCCTCAAAGCCGGAACCCGGCGGCTGATAGGGCGGATTGCAGAGCACCAGATCTGCCATCCCCAGCGGCGCTCCTTCCCACAGCTCCCGCAGATCGGCGCAGACCGGCACAATGCCCGCTGCATGACAGGCAGCTATGCCTGCCCTGAGCTGGGCAATGGCGTTTTCCTGCACATCAAGGGCATATATCTGCTTCGGGGGGCGGTTTTTCTGCATGAGCAGCGGAATAATGCCGCAGCCCGTGCCGAATTCCACCGCCAGATCCTTCGCTTTATAGCGGGAAAATGCCGTCAGCAGAAAGGCGTCCGTCCCGAACCGGTGCTCCTCAGAGGTGTAGACGAGAATCCCGTCCCCGATCGGTTCGGGATGCACGGGTGTGGGCTTGGGGTAGGGCACCGGGTTGAAAAACGGCACCTTTGCGTGGATTTCCGCAATCAGGGCATCAAAGCCCGCCTTGTCGAAATCCTCTGCCGAGCAGAGCAGCTCGAACTCCGCCTGCATATAGTACATGAACCAGCCTGTCTCATGAAAACCGCTGCGCAGATAGAACGCCCGCCGCCGCAGCCGCTGCGCCTGGTTGGGGGACTTGTCGTCCGGCGCTTCGCATTCCACCACAATCTGCCTGCCGGGGTAATACGTCCGCAGCAGGCCGAGCGCAGCGCTCCCGATGCCCTGTGAGCGGCACTCCGGCGCAATCGCAAAGTAGGCTAAATAGGCGAATTTCGTGCTTTCCCGCACCACGCAGAACCCCGCAAACCGCCCTTCCCGGTATACACCGAGCAGCACAAGCGAATGCTCCTCCGGGTCAGAAAAGAGCTTGTCAATCTCCACACGCTCATTCTCCGGAAACGCCTCCCGGTTGAGCTGCCGGACAAGCGCAATATCGGGGTGATCTAACCCCATTGCAATCAGTTGCATATTCTCCCCCTTGCGGGCAACGCCCGCTGGTGATTTTCTCCGAAATGTACGGCGCAGTTTTCTGGTGTTTCACAGGACGGTGCATTCCCTTTCCACCGCCGATCCACAGCGAGCGCAGGCCGCCCGTTCAGGCACCGTCCACGAGCTTTGCAATCACCACCAGCGCCGCAATAAAGCCGATTCCGCCGACGAGCGCTGCCGCCATGTACCACTGGAACAGTCCGAGCACGCCACAGACAGCGCAAAGCCCTGCGAGCACGGCGATGCCCTTGGCAAACTGCACGGCATAGCGTTTCGGGTCACGCATCTGTGCAGACTGGTTCCGGAAAATGAGCCTGTGATCCTTTGTCCCGCCGAGCAAGGCCGCATACAGCAGCAATGCGGCAGTCATTGCAAACATGATAATCGAAAAAATATACATGGCATGTCTCCTTCCTGGTGTCCATTCCACCCACTTGACCTATACGCAGCAAGTGCAGCGATGCTGCCAAATCTTCGTGCAGAGCGAGCGCAGCGATGCGA
>JAFXOO010000052.1 GCA_017528675.1 Oscillospiraceae bacterium
AATCGGCGAGGATGAGGAGATGCTCTACGGGGATGGTGCGTGTTCCTCGCTCATAGCGGGAATAAATTGGCTGGCTTGTAAACAGCAGTTCAGCGACCTGAGTCTGATTCAGATCCATATCTTCCCGCAAATCTCGTAACCTTTGAAAGTACACAAATATCACACTCCCTGATTGTAAAATCTGCCGATTTTTCTTTAGTACCAATCGGTACTATTGACTTTATCATAAGTGTGTGATATAATGATATTATTATAACCGTACGGTTATTAAATTTAATGAAATGAGGGATTGTTATGAACAACTTCTACCAATTACTCGTCTTTTTTCAAAAGGGTGAACAGCTTCGTAGAGATTTTCTTTTGAAACATTGCACCCCAGAACTTATTCAGCAAGCACTGGACAACAGGTTCATCACTGAGAGCACTAACAATGACGGAGATGTTGTGTACTCAATTACAAGAAGTGGAATCGAAGAGAGGGATAAATTAACATAAAAAGGAGAAATAAGATGGACGGCTATAAAGTGTTTGAGACAGTAATGATTGTATTTTGTATTATAGCTCTTGTATGCATATTTTTAGGCATTATTATTTCAGTAGCTTCAGCCGAGTCAGATAACAACGATGGAACTGGAGTCGGATGTATTTTCGGAATTATTGGTATAATTAGTCTTGTAATTGCGTTTATTCTTATCGTAATAAATCTTTTTATTGAACCTAAAGAACCATATACCCCAACTGATAATTATACGGGTTCACCACAATACTATCAAGATGCATACGAGTATTACCAAAAGCATCCGGATGAGCTTCGATAATAAACAAACCAAACGGCTGACCCGCACTCCGGCAGGTCAGCCGTTCTTGTATTATTCCTCGGTTTTCTCAGCCTCAGTATTCTCCGGAGCTTCATCCTCCTCCGGCACAATCTTCTCCGCTTCCTCCTCGATCTGTTCGATCGTTTCCTTAGCGGATTTCTTCGCAGCCTTCCGGGCTTCCTCCTCTGCAATGCGCTTGTCCGCTTCTGCGAGGAGCGCTTTGGATTCGGCGGTATCGACATAGAGCATGTAGTCGCTGCCGAGCCGCTTCACCCTTGCAAAGCCGATGATGAGCAGAATCACACCCGCCACAAACATCAGCGCAGCCACGCCCTGCGATACCCGCAGCGAGCCGATCATCAGGCTGTCCGTGCGCAGGCTCTCGATGAAGAACCGCCCCAGACCGTACCAGACCATGTACATCAGAATGATCTGGCCGTCGAATTTGCGCCATTTCTTCAGCACGACCGCCAGCAGCAGCGCTCCGAGCAGGCACCATGCCGATTCATACAGAAAGCACGGATGCACCGGATAGGCCGCTTCCACCGTGATGTCCTTGTCGTACTGCGTGACGGTGTTGTAGTTATAGGCAATCCACTGCTGCACCCTGCCGCCGGACATGGCAAACAGGCTGTTCGTGTTCTTGCCGAATGCCTCCTGGTTCGTGAAATTGCCCCAGCGGCCGATGCCCTGCCCGATCAGGAATCCCACACCGCACAAATCCATCATCGGCAGGAATTTCACCTTTCGGATCTTGCAAAGAATACCGCCGACCAGAACCGCACCGATCAGGCCGCCCAGCACTGCAAGTCCGCCCTCACGGGTGTTGAAGACGGACAGCAGGTCGTCCTTGTATTCCTCCCAGTTGAGGATGACATAGTACGCTCTTGCGCCGATCAGCGCTGCAATGATGCCGCCGATCACCACATCAATCGCCCGGTCGGAATCAATACCGACCCGGCGCATGTTCCGGAACG
>JAFXOO010000483.1 GCA_017528675.1 Oscillospiraceae bacterium
AAGTCGGCGCAAGCCGACCAAAAAGCCTAAGTTGTTGACATTGGACGCCCCTCCCCATCGGGGAGGGCTTTTGTTTTGCAGGGGGAACGCCCCTGCACCTCTTGTGCACGAGAATTCAGAATGCGCATGTGGGATGACCAAAGGGCGGAGCTTCTCAGCTCCGCCCTCCACACTTTATTACCTGTCAGCAATGCTGCGTTCCTGCCGCAGATTCCACCCTTTTCTCTACACTGTGCCATGCGTGCGGATTGCCCGTTGGGGCTCCCCTGCCTGACCGCCGTTCATGTAGAAATTCTTCATCAGAATAAGTGAGCATCCGGCAAGGAAATCTGTCTTGTCCTCGACTGTGCTCTGTACAATGCGCTCGGCAATGTCATCACCGGCATATTCCTTCACATAGGAACGAAACTGTAAAAATCCACGTTCTGATAAGCCAAAGTGATGCAGTACAACCTGCTGCGACTGGAAACAGCAGACCAGATTGTGCAGCAGCACACTCCAGTCCTGCATGATCTCCCGTACAACCGCCTCGCAACGGGCATCACCCGCAGATACCGCCTGGTACATCTGCTCCAGTGTCACATGCTCGATATAGCCGTCTGTCGCTGAATACAGGAACGGTGTGCGCTCCTTGGAATAGACCTCGGCAATTCTTGCCTGCATTGCCTGTACAGAAAGCTGTGCACGGACAGAACCCGCCGGATAGCCGTCCTGCTGCCGGCCGCCGGGACGGATGATGCAGCGCTCCGTCATGTAGCTGTAGGTCAGATAATCAGATTCATTCTTCTCCGGACGGAGCACGGAAATATGAATGTGTCCGCCCAGATGGATATAGACCTGGTTCGTGTTCGGCACACCGCTGCGCTGAAGATCGGCATTCGCCAGTGACAGCAGCCATACGGCGTTGCCGCAGAATACCGGCGGCATCTGCGGCACAGTAAGTGCACGGGTCAGCTCACTGAAATCGAGCTGGCCATCCTTATAAAACACCCGCATCCGCCCGATCATGATCGGCATGACGCCCACACCAAGCCCAAGCACATCCTCACGGGTCAGACAGGCGTTGCTCATAACACGCTCGGAGGCGCTGATGATGAACTGCTGGATTTCCTTGCGGCTCGTGTGGTCAGTGCAGGGCATCGAGATTTTGTCAAGTATTTCCATGTGCATCGTGCAAAGACCAACCGTGATCTCCTGCTCACTGATGACAGCGCCAAGGATGAATTTGTAGTTGGCATTGATGTCGAGCAGGATTTTCCGGCGCCCCTTCGGGAGCTTATTATCCTGCTGGTTCTGCTGGTAGGGTGCCTCACCGATCTCCACAAGAATGCCCTCTGCAATCATGGCATTGGTAATCTGGGTGATGGAGGCACGGGTGATCTGGAGCATCTGGGACAGATCCACACGGGAGATCGGCCCTGCTTCCCAGACCGTCCGGAGCACCTGCATCCGGTTGATGCGCTTTAAATCGAGCTTGCTGATACCGCTGAGCATGGCGGTTCACTCCTCTCACTGCATTTGTTTACTGATTTACTTAATTATAGCACACATCCCAGAAAAAGGCAAGTCCGCAGAATGTACAAGATACGGCCCGGTTTTTAGTTAAATGTGTGTACTTTCTTCCGTATGCAGAAAAGCCCCCTCCCCGATGGGGAGGGGGGGCAGGGGTACAATGCCAACAACTTAAGCTTTTTTGTCGGCTTGCGCCGACTCAGGAGGGGCTGAGCTTTGCATAAGCGATCAGCACCAAATCAAAGATTTGGGCTGCCTGCTTATCGCCCCTCCTAAACCACCCTCGGCAGGGCGGTGA
>JAFXOO010000484.1 GCA_017528675.1 Oscillospiraceae bacterium
AGACGGCGAAATCCCCTTCTTTCGCCCTGCATTGCTGTTCCTGCCGCCTGAAGGCGGCAAATACGAACTTTATCGACAAGCTGAAATCCCCCGGTGACCCGGGGGATTTTATCAATCGATGAGAATTCTGGAGATACCGACGCCTACAGCGCCCATGCCGGTATGGCAGGCAATGCTGCATGACAGCGGGTCATAGATGACCTCATATGTCGGGAAGCTCTCCTGTACAAAGCTGCGCCATGCTTCGGCGTCCTCGGCAGTTTCAAGGGTTCCGGCTGTTGCGATGCGGATCTGCGATGCCGGAATGCCCTTGAAGCGGGTGTCGAGCTCCTTGTGGATTGCCTCAATGATCTTATCCTTGCAGGCCTTCAGACCACGCACCTTGGCAAAGGAGTCAAACTTGCCGCCCTCTGTGATGAGGATGGGTTTGAGGTTGAGCACGGCGGCAACGGCGACTGCTGCGGCGCTGGCACGGCCGTTTTTCTTGAAATACTTCAGTGTATCCACGCCGAGATACACCACGGAATCCAAAGCCGTTTCCTCAAGATAGGCACGGATTTCGGCTGCACTCTTTCCCTTCGCTGCAAGTCTGTGCGCATCCATGACGGAGTGCCGCTGTGTCACGGAGATACGGTGATTATCAGCTACCTCCACCTTGCCGTCATAGCCGGCTGCAAGACCTTTTGCCGTGGTGCAGGAGCTCGAAAGCCCGCTGGACATCGGAATGTAGACAATTTCCTCATAGCCCTGTGCCAGGATGCTGTCCCAGAGTTCTCCAACAATGCCGATGGCAGGCTGAGAGGTGGAAAGATCCCTGTCCTCCTTCATGGCGGCATACAGACCGGCGTGGTCAATACTGCTGCCCTCAAAATACGTCTCGCCGTCCACGATGACAGGCATCTGCACGACAAAAATGCCGAGCTCTTTGCCCTCACTGGGGGAGATGCCGCTGTTGGTGTCGGTTACAATCGCTGTACGATTCATGCAGATTCTCCATTCTTTTAGCAATATGCTTCTATTATAGCATCTGTGCCCGGAAATGTCAACCGGAATACAGCAAAACTGCCCGGATTCGGGAAAATTCACAAAGTCTGCACGGTGTATACCGGGGTTTCTGCCGAGAAAAACGGCAGAGTATATCCTAACTATCAAAAATTACTTGACATTTTCGTGAAAATCGTATACAATAGAATTACCGACAGTAATCGTTTTCACGATTCCGAAAGGAGTCAAATAAAAGAGGAGGTAATAACGATGAAGGTATTCAAAAAGCTGATGGCCGGCGTATCTGCACTTGCGCTGAGCTTCAGCTTGGCTGCGTCTGGTATGGGCACTGCACTGCCCGCTGTCGCTGCTGACGACACGAATGACGACTGGCTGCACGCCGTCGGAAGCCGGCTCTATGACTCGCAGGGGAACGAGGTATGGCTGACCGGTGCGAACTGGTTCGGGTTCAACTGTTCAGAGAACTGTCTGCACGGCCTTAACACATCGAACAATGCAGAGGATATGCTGGCAGCAATCGCTGAACGGGGCATCAATGTGTTGCGTTTTCCGATCTCCACGACGCTGCTCAAGTCCTGGATGGACGGCAAGCCCCACAAGGTTTCTTCTGTACAGGCTGCATTCAACCCGCCTGTCGATCAGATCGGTGAGGACGGCACTGTGACGCCGGCCGGTGCATATGACGATGTCAACCGTGATTTCGTGCTGGAAGACGGCACGACGCTCAAGAACAGCATGGAGATCTTTGACGTGATTATCCAGAAATGCAAGAAGCAGGGCATCAAGGTCTTTATCGACATCCACAGTCCGGACGAGAATAATTCCGGCCATTCCTATGAGCTCTGGTACGGCAAGGCCGGCATCACCACCAAGGACTGGCAGGATTCACTGGTATGGCTCGCTGAAAAATATGCCAATGACGACACAATCATCGGCTATGATCTGAAGAATGAGCCGCACGGAAAGCGTATGTATTCCGGTGAAAAGTGCCCGACCACCATCGCCAAGTGGGATGATTCCACCGATGAGAACAACTGGGCATATGCGGCAACGCAGTGTGCTGAGGCGATTCTCGATGTCAATCCGAACGCCCTGATCTTTATCGAGGGCATTGAGCAGTACCCGATGACCGAGAAGGGCTACACCTTCGATACACCCGATGTCTGGGAGCCCCAGACCGAAGAGGACAAGAGATGGTACGGCGCATGGTGGGGCGGCAACCTCCGTGGTGTCAAGGACTATCCGATCAAGATGTCCACGCCGGAGAAGCAGTCCAAGATTGTCTATTCGCCGCATGACTACGGCCCTTCTGTTTATCCCCAGACCTGGTTTGCAAAGGAATTTACAACCGAAACGCTGCTCGATGACTACTGGAGAGATACCTGGGCGTACATCAATGAGCAGGATATCGCACCGCTGCTGATCGGCGAGTGGGGCGGCTTTGTGGACGGCACCAAGAACGAGCAGTGGATGCGGCTGCTCCAGCAGTACATGATCAACAACCACATCAACCACACCTACTGGTGCATCAATCCGAACTCCGGCGATACCGGCGGATTGCTCGGCTATGATTTCATGACCTGGGATGAGGCACGCTATGAGATTCTGGAGAAGGCACTCTGGCAGACCAAAACCTCCGGCAAGTTCATCGGACTCGACCATCAGATACCGCTTGGCGGCGAGGGCAGCACGACTGGCATTACGGTAACTGATTACTATGCGACCTATGCCAAGTCGGAGGGCAGTAATCTCGATGCCGGCGGTGAAACAAAGCCGCAGAATCCTGAGGTTACCCCGACTCAGCCTGCAACCGAGCAGGTGACTGAGCCTGCCACGGATAAGCCTGCCGATAAGCCCACAGATGCTCCGGACAAGGGACTCTGCGGCGATGTGGACGAAAGCGGCAAGGTGGACATCATTGACGTCATTGCGCTGGAAAAGAACCTGATGACCGGCGAGAAGCTCTCTGCGCAGGGCAAGAAAAATGCCGTCACCACAGGTGCCCAGAACAGAGATCCGGATGCGGTAGATGCTTTGAACATACTGAAATACGTCGTGGAAATCTACCCGTCCCTGCCCGTATAACTGCCTTTAAGAGGGAGGAAACTGACATGAAGAAATTGAAAAAACTGATGGCTGGCGTGACTGCGCTTGCGATGAGCCTGAGTATGGCTGCATCCGGCGTGGGCGCTGTCATGCCTGCCGCTGCTGCGGATGACACAAACGACGACTGGCTGCATGCGTCCGGAAGCCGCCTCTATGATTCCCAGGGGAACGAGGTATGGCTGACCGGTGCAAACTGGTTCGGCTTCAACTGTAACGAGTGCCTGCCGCACTATCTGTGGAGCGGTGACATCGACGACATGGTAAAAGAAATCGCAGACCACGGTATCAACGTGCTGCGTCTGCCGGTCTCGACGGAGCTGCTCTATAACTGGATGATCGGAAATCCTGACCCGATCGGCTCGGTTACCATCAGCGATGACCCGGCCTACAGCGTCAACACTGACCTCATCATGGAAGACGGCTCGGATGCCAACAGCCAGCAGGTGTTTGATGTGCTGCTGAAAAAGTGCAAGAAGTACGGTATCAAGTGCTTCATTGACATACACAGCCCGGAGACCAACAATTCCGGCCATAACTATGGCATCTGGTACGGCAAGAGCTTTAAGGGACGTGACGGCAAGGAAGTCACAGTCACGACCGATCTCTGGATCGAAACGCTCGCATGGACAGCGGACCATTATAAGAATGATGATACCCTGATCGGATTTGACCTCAAGAATGAGCCGCACAGCAAGTATGGCGGTGCGCCGGTAGATGCGATCTGGGATGATTCCGATGCACCCAACAACTGGAGAAAGGCGGCCGAAGATTGTGCCAATGCAGTCCTTGCCAAGAACCCGAATGCCCTGATCTTCATTGAAGGCGTCGAGGGCTATCAGGGACACGGCGCATGGTGGGGCGGCAATCTCCGTGGTGTCAAGGACTATCCGATTCTTCCGACCTCCGGTACAAGCCAGATCGTCTACTCACCGCATGACTACGGCCCGGTCGTCAGCGACCAGACCTGGTTTGAGAAGAATTTCACCGAACAGACGCTTCTGGACGACTACTGGTACGACACATGGGCGTATCTGGTCGAGGAGGACAGGTATCCGCTCCTGATCGGCGAATGGGGCGCACTGCTCCCGGATAAAGTGGACGAAAAGGCTCTCCTTTCGGCAGATGCAAATACGCTCAAAAAGGAAGAAAAGAACGCAAAATGGCTGTTCCTGCTGCGTAACTACATGATTGCGCATCACATCAACCATACCTACTGGTGTCTCAATGTAAACTCCGGTGATACCGGCGGCCTCTGGAAGGGTGTTTCCTTCAGCGCACAGGACGGCACGGTATTGGAGTGGGACGATCTGAAGTACGGCATCTTCGAGCCGTCGCTCTGGCAGACGTCCTCTACCGGCAAGTATATCGGACTGGATCACCAGACCGCACTCGGTGCGAATGGTATCTCTCTGAGCGATTATTACGCGACCTATGCAAAGTCCGAGGGCAGCAACCTTGAAACAGGCGGGAAGACTGATCCGAAGGATCCGATCCAGGTCGAGACAAATGCCCCGACAGAGCCGGCTACAGAGAAGGTGACAGAACCCGATACAG
>JAFXOO010000485.1 GCA_017528675.1 Oscillospiraceae bacterium
AGCGGGAGCAGTCGGATCCTGCTGCGCATTGCTGATGGGATAGGCCGTAAGATCGGGCAGTTCATCAAGTGTGATGCAGTAATCGCTGGTATAGATCTCCTTGAGGCTGTCCACCGGGTTGTTCTGCTCGCTTGTCAGGTAATTCTGATACCACGGGCAGAACAGAAGCCAGCCGGCCTTTTCGTTCTGGAGATTCTCCAGTGAGGGAATGGAGTCATTCTCGGACATCGCCACCATCTTCTGTCCGTTCGTGCTGTCAACGAGGCTGTAGAACGTGGAGGAAATGGCAGACAGATTTGCCACGCCATCGGTGCAGTTGTACTTGTCATAGCCGACAATATCCACCACATCATCCCCCGGATACCATGCCGCTGAGGTCTCGAAAGTGCTCGACGTCCAGACCCAGATGATATTGTTCAGGCCGTATTCATTCGTCAGCTTGTCATAGAGCAGCCGGTACAGCTTCTTGCAGGGTTCAGGGCCTTCTGCACCCCACCAGAACCAGGCACCCTCGGCCTCATGGAACGGACGGAACAGCACCGGCGCATCGGCATCCTGAAGGATCTTGAACTTTTTGGCAATAAAGTCGATATCCGCAAGCAGACGCTCATGCTCCCAGGTGCCCTCCGTGACGGCATTTGACGCACTGAAGGTGGTGTACTTGGGATTGGCAGACTGTACATAGAACGCCAGATCATCCATGCCTACCTTATCCTTCTCGGACGGCACATTCCAGTGCCAGGTAATTGCCGCAATGCCACCGTATTCGTTGACCCACTGGGCAGCACGCTCAGCGGCATGATCGTCCCAGTTGTCGCTGCTGTTATAAGCCATGAAATCAATGCCCCGGACAGCAGGCATCTTGCCTGTCTTTTCCCGGAGATATTCAAACTCCGCCTCGTTGTCCTTGATGAAGTTGGTCGGGTCAGCATAGAGGTTATAGTTGTGCTCACCGCAGTATTCCTGCTGACCGGCGAGAATATGCTCACCGTAGATGTCGCAGAGATAGCTGTACAGACGGCGGGTGCGCTCTGATGCATCCGGATTGCAGAGGGTGGGGGTCGGCTGGAGTGCCGCAAGGGATTCGGGTGCCGGAGTAAGCGTGAGGCTGTCAAAGTAGGTATAGCCCCAGTATGCCTTGAACTCAATGGTATTCTTTCCCTCCCGGAGCATCACCACACCGCTTTCCATATCACGGAATTCAGTGCAGTACGGAAAGCTTACCTCGCCCTGGTTGACGCCGTTGATGTTGAGGTACTGGACTTTTTTCACAGGGTCAGACGGTTCGCAGTACCGCAGGCCGAGCCTGTACAGTCCTGCCTTGGGAACATCTGCCTCAATGCTGACAGTAGTACCCTTCTGGTCAAGATAGGAAAAGCCGGTTCCTGTAAACCCGGTGAGATCGAAATCCACGCCGGAGCCGTCCTTTTCCGTATTTCCCTTCCATCCCTCGTTGTGGATTTTGCCACCGGAGGTAGCACCGTCCTCAAATTCATAGGTCAGGGTATCTGCCGCCTGTACCGGAAGCACAGGCATGGCCGCTGCAAGCATTGCGCCGGAAACGGCAAGCGCAGCAAGCCGGAATCGCTGTTGTTTCATAATAAGCCCTCCAGAATATCTATATTTATCCCATTGTAGCATATTTTCCCGGAAAATGCAAGCGTTTTTCATCAATCAGCATGGTTTTTTTATACACAACTCACAGTTGCCCGAAACAACCATAAGCTCACCGGCTGCCTGCATATTCCCATGAGGGAGGACTATAGAGTCAGCTTGTCGATAAAGTCTTTTTTCTGGTGCCGGCGCACCGGTGAGCGCCCCACCCCCAACCCCCTCCCCATCGGGGAGGGGGCTATATTGCGGGGCCTTCGGCCCCTGCACCCCGATCGGGGCTATCGCCCCGAACCCTGCAAAATCACTTTTTTGACAGACAGAGGACGCACAGTTTGTGCGTCCTTTCTTTTAGTTGCTATTGCATTTCCTCCACATGTGAGAACTGCCCTGAGAGCTTGCCGCAGGCAAGCACATTCCCGGTCTTGTCACCCTCCGTCAGATCAAGCTTCTGCACAATGGCATAGAAGTCCATTGAATTGCTGTCAAGTGAGCCCCGGAAATCGGTATCCGTATCCTGCAATGCAAACACATAGACCGTATAGGTATGCGTCCCCGCAGGCGGATAAGGCCCGATGTACTGGCTTGCAGAAGCGGCACCCTGGGCAAGCCCCGGTGTGGTGATGCCGGTCTGCTTCCAGTGCAGCCAGTCGCCGGCCGATTCGTCCACCATGCATACCGCATACCCCGCTGCACCGCTGACCGGACTCCAGGAGAGCTGCGGAGAACGGTTCTCTCCCTGGGAGGTGTTGGATATGACCGCATCCCAGACGCCGTCATGCAGATTGTCGGAGGTCACGCTGATGACCGGCAGCCTGTCTGTAT
>JAFXOO010000486.1 GCA_017528675.1 Oscillospiraceae bacterium
ACGGACAGCGTGATCCATGATGAGGACGAGGGTTACGATGACTGCCATATCATTGAAGTTCTGAGTAAGGATACCCCTGTGCAGATGCTTGCATACTACCGCAGCATCGGCGTATCCTATATCTTTGCCGGTGAGGATGATATCGACATCTACACAGCACTATGCAAACTCCACAGCGTATTCGGTATCAAGCGTCTGATGCTGGAGGGCGGCAGCATCATCAACGGCGCGTTTCTGAAAGCGGATGCAGTTGACG
This sequence comes from Oscillospiraceae bacterium, assembly GCA_017528675.1. GTDB lineage: Bacteria > Bacillota > Clostridia > Oscillospirales > Ruminococcaceae > UBA3855. The sequence goes on from JAFXOO010000486.1 coordinate 257, forward strand.
AACTGAGCCTTGTGGTCGCTCCCGTGACCGCTGATGCCGATGACAAGCCACTGTTTTACGGCTGTGCATCACACCCGTTTACCGGTGCATCTACAAAGGTTATGGAAAGCGGTGCAGTATGGCTGCGCTATCTGGATAAAGAGCGGTTTACTTGAATCGCCGAGAATCCGAACAGCAGTTATTTCGGTGATGCACGGATTTCTTCCCAAGAACTACATAAGGTCGGGTGCTTTTAGTAAGTCAAAGCGCACTGTATCTCCGAGAGACACTGGACTTATTCCCAAGAACAGGAAAAATCCACTCCACGATAATTTGATCATTTCTACATAAGAGAAAAAGTGCCGAATTTTCGGCACTTTTCTTATGCTCTCTATTTTTTTCTTGACATCAAAACCACGCACTCAACGTGCGCCGTACCAGGAAACAGATCCACAGCCTGCACCAGTTCTGTCCGATAGCCCTGTTCTGCAAACGCCTTACAGTCTCTTGCGGCAGTGGCGGGGTTGCAGGAGATCATGACGATGCGTTCCGGATGCATGGCGGCACAGCTCTCCACAGTCAGAGCGTCACAGCCTTTTCTTGGCGGATCCAGGACAATAACATCCGGCTTTGTTCCTTCGTTCCGGAGTTTGCCGGCAATGCTGCCTGCATCTCCGCAAAAGAAAGATGCGTTACGGATACCGCTGCGCTCTGCATTGACTCTGGCGTTTTCAACTGCCTGCGGTACAATCTCAACGCCGATGACCTCACGGACAGCATCCGCCATCGAAAGCCCGATCGTGCCTGCACCACAGTACAGATCCAGGAGCAGCTCATCCCCCTTCAGTGCTGCAAATTCCTTCCCGACTGCGTATAACTTTTCCGCTTGTGCAGTATTGACCTGGTAGAATGACTGCGGAGAAAGCTCCACGGTGTTGCCGCACATCGTATCATGGATAGCAGGCTTTCCGGCAAGAAGCGTGATGTGTTTGCCGAGAATGACATTCGTCCGCTCCGGATTAACCGATTCGCTGATGCTCACCAGTGCCGGGAACTGCGTTGTCAGTTCCTTCAGATGCGGCTGTACTTTCCCGGCAATGGAGGTTCTCACAACCAGACAGAGCATCATCTCTCCGGAATGATACCCTCTGCGCAGATAGATATGCCGCAGCTCACCTGCATGTGATGCCTCATCATAGGCCGATACACCGCACCGTTCGAGAAAAGGCAGAAGCTTCTCCATCAATACAGTGAATGCATCCGGTTGCAGCAGACATCCTCCGGACGGAACCACTCTGTGGCTGTGACGGGCATAGAACCCGCAGACAAGATGACCGTCCTGTTCCGTTACAGGATACTGTGCTTTGTTGCGGTAGCCTTCCCGTTGCGGCGCACCGAGAATCGGCCTGAAAACAGGCGACAGGTGACCAATGCGCCGGAAAGCATCCTCTGCAAGCTGCGCCTTGTACTGAAGCTCTGTTTCATAGGTCACATGCCGGAACACACATCCGCCGCATTGCCGGAATACGGGGCAGTCCGGTTCCTGACGCCCCTGTGCCGGACTGTGCAGGTCTTCGATGATGCCGAATGCATAGTTTCTGAGCACCTTCACAATACGCACCCGGAGTCTGTCTCCGATGGCCGTCATGGGAACAAATACAGCCATGCCGTCAACACGGCACACACCGGAGCCTTCCGCTGTCATGCCGGTGATTGTTGCTTCATAGATCTCGTTTTTTTGCATAAGCTATTGATTTTCCTTTCAAATATGCATCCGGGCAGTGTGTGATTCTTCTGTATCCTGCAAGTGCCGGATATTAAGAAACCACTGATTGATTCATACATCAGTACAGAGGCTTGGGGCGCAGTCCCACAAATAGCAATTTCCTTATCCTCGAAGCACTGTGTTGCCATTTTATTCAGTGCTTCCTTAATTATAGCAATGGATTTCTGCTTTGTCAAGCATTTTCACGAAGGGTAACAGAGCCGAAAATGAGAAGAAGGGCGCTCGGTCTGACAAAACGTGGCCCGACAGGGTTCGGGGCTGCCGCCCCCTGCAAGCTATAGCCTCCTCCCCAATCAATGCCAACAACTTAAGCTTTTTGTCGGCTTGCGCCGACTCAGGAGGGGCTGCTCGCCCCTCCTAAACCACCCTCGGCAGGGCGGTGACCGCCCTGCACCCGCAGGTTTTATTCTGCTAAGTTGTTAGCATTGCCTCCCCAATGAGGTGGGTGCGCTCCCCGGTGCGCCGGCACAAGAAAAAGGACTTTATCGACAAGCTGAGCACCTGCTCCGCACAGGAAGCAGGTGCTTTCATTTGGAAACAAGTATTTCACTGACAGATGGCAAAATCTATCCCCGGTCGGTGACTAATTCGCAGCCAGCCTTGCAACAACCTCGGTGATGACAGCCTGGTCAGCATCGGATTTGATTTTGCAGTCCGTGCGGGAGTAGAAATTGTCGTTCACGTCCCAAAGCACCGGTACAAAGCCGTAATCCGCCGCCATGTCAAGCTGGATTTGCAGCAGCTCCGAGGAATTCTGATATTTCATATTCTTCATGCAGTGCTCCGGCGGGTAAATCGCCGCACATTCTCCGAGAAATACAGGAATGCCGTCCTGCGTGAAGCGGTTTTTCAGCAGCTCGCACTGGTCTTTGCTGTACTGCTCCCAGCGGGGTGAGCCGCACATATTCTGCCAGAAAACCGAATTGTCCAGGTAATGTACCGAAACCATCAGCTTGTCATTCACCGAATCCTGCGGCATGACGAACTTCTCCTTTGTGGTGTTGTCGATATTCGTCCAGTAGCCGGACACGATCAGAATGCGGTTGCTGTTGTTTCCGCCCGTGCTGCGGACGGTGTCCACGAACGCCTGGTTCATCTCGTTGACGTAGGCATATGCCTCATCCTCGGTCAGCGTGGTGCCGTCCTGCGGCGTGCCGAGTGCCTCATTGAAGCCCTCGAATACCAGATGATCGGAATAGCCCCTGAAATGCTCCGCAATCTGCTTCCAGAGTGTTTTCACCGCAGAGAGTGTCTCCTCCCTGGTGTGATTCCGGACGAGGAATTCGTCAAAGTGATGGATATTGATGACGACATACAGATCATCCTTCCGGCAGTAATCCACGATCTCCTGCACCCTTGTCATGTACTGGGGATTGATGGTATATGTCCCGTCATCTGCCATCATATTCCCCCAGTAAACCGGCACCCGGATGGTTTTGAAGCCGGCAGAGCGCATTCCGTCAATGCACGCCTGTGTCGTATCCACCGCACCCCAGCATTTCTCATAATCCGCCGGTGTATCTGCTCCGATGGTGGAAGCACCTGTGGTGTTGCGGCTTTCATCCGCCCAGTAAGCCTCCATTGTGTTGCCGAGATTGATGCCAACGCCCATTTCCTGCGCACACTCCTGCGCTGTAAGCGTCCTGCGCATGCTGCCCTTGTCCTGCACAGTGCAGCCCGCAAGGGACGCTACCATCGCTGCTGCGGCAAGCATGGCAGGGATGTTCGGATGCTTTCCCATATTTTTACTCCTTTCCGTCAAATAATGCTGCTTTTATTGTACCATATTTCAGCAGCAATGTACAGTGGAGGACTACGGCGCTTCCTGTTCAAAATGTGGCAAAACATGCACTTCCGGCGTGCTGCCGGCACCGCAGGCAGGAATGGCGGGCGTCCGGCATATTGCCCAGTTTTTCGGTTGCGAGCACGCTGAAAAAGTGGTTTCACCTAATTTTTCATGCAAACTTTGACAATTACTTGACATTTCCCGGATTTCGCAGTATAATAGAAACTGTTCGGGTAATTGTATCTGCCCGTTCCATCCGCAGAAAACAAGACGGTCTGCACGGGAGGTGCCGCATGGAAAACCTGCATAAGGAGCTGTGGTTTGCAGCGGTTTGTACGGTAATCCTGGATGTGCTTCTCTGGCTTGGCTCCCTGCTCTTTACAGAGCCTGGAATTGCGTTCCCGATCGGGCTTCTGCTCGGAAGTGCGGGGATGCTTGCCAATCTGCTGCTGCTCCGCCGGACGATCCGGAATGCCGTCTACCACGGCAAGACAAAGGACATGGCCGGGTATCTCATCCGTGTGGGAATTGCATCCGGTGTGATTGCCATCGGGCTGCTGTCGGAGTATGTCAGCGCAGCCGGCGCCGTGCTTCCGTTTCTGTATCCGAAGCTTATCTTCGGGATCCTCTCGTTTTCTGGTAAGAAGAAAAAATCCGGCAAACCGGAATGATTGGAGGGATACATTTCTTGCAGTTCAGTGATTTTCTGAAGGGCTCGCCTGACGGCATTGACGTCCACGGCCCCAAGGTGCTGCTGCACTTCGACATCGGCAATGTGAGCATCAACCTCACGGAGACAGTTGTCATAAGCTGGGGCATCATCCTGGCGGTGACATTGCTGCTGCTGTGGCTCACATCCGGCATGAAGACACGGAACATCTCCAAGCGGCAGGTTGTGGCAGAATGGATTGTACAGACAGTGTATGATCTGGTGGAGAGTTCCATGGGCAAGCGCTGGCGGAGGTTCGCTCCGTACATCGGTGCACTGTTCACCTTCTCTATCCTGGGAAGTCTGGTCAGTCTGCTCGGTCTGCGCTCTGTCACGGCAGATTTCAACGCACCGCTTGCCTGGGCACTGGTCACCTTTGTCATGATCCACAGCACCAACATCCGGACAAACGGCATCGGCGGCTATCTCAAGGGCTATGTCGATCCGGTTCCCGTCATGCTGCCGATCAATATTCTCAGCGAGCTATCGACCCCTGTCTCCATGAGCCTGCGTCACTTCGGCAACGTGGTGAGCGGCATGGTCATCACGAGCCTTGTGTACTTTGCACTCTCGGTTATCACCAAGTCCGTGGGCATTGCCTTCATGACAATCGGTATTCCGGCAGTGCTGTCGCTCTACTTTGACCTGTTCAGCGGCTTCATGCAGGCATTTGTATTCATCATGCTGACGATGGCATACATCAGTAATGCTGATGGCAGAGAACCGGAAGCATAACAGCATCTCATCCTGGCAAATGACTGCCGCCCCTTGCTGAAGGCATCGGGAGGCACCTGCCGGTGCGGGTTCTGCGCCGGGGGTGGGGGCAGAGCCCCTATTACGATGACACTCATTATTATCTCAGGAGGTAATCATTATGGAATCCAACGAAATGGCAAGAGCAATTGTACTCGGCGCCTCTGCACTGGGTGCAGGCACCGCAATGATCGCTGGAATCGGCCCTGGTATCGGTGAAGGCTTCGCCGTCGGCAAGGCATGCGAATCCATCGGCCGTCAGCCGGAAAGCTCCGGTGCAGTCACCCGTACCATGTTCATCGGCTGCGCCGTTGCAGAGTCCACCGGTATCTACGGCCTGCTCGTCGCACTGCTGCTGATGTTCGCAAATCCCTTTATCGGCAAGCTGTAATCCGCCTGAACATTGCCCGGAACGGAGGGTAACACATTGTATTTGGATAAGGTTTTATATACCGATTTTCTGACGATTGATGTCGGTACCATCCTCTTTACGCTCATCAACACGCTGCTGATTTTCCTGGCATTCCGCTTCATTCTGTTCAAGCGGGTGGATGCCATTGTGGAAAAGCGTAAGAGCGAGGTCGATGCCACCTATACAGAGGCCGATCAGGCACTTTCCTCTGCGAATGCCGACAAGGAGCAGTATGCTGCTGCTATGGCAGGTGCAAAACAGGAGGCTGCCGAGATCCTGAGCCGTGCCGAGAAGAAGGCGCAGCGTGAGGGCGATGCCATCCTTGCAGAGGCACGCCAGGAAGCGCTTGCTGCACGGGAGAGGGCATCTGCCGAAACAGAGCGTGAAAAGGCACAGGCACGCACAGAGTTGCAGGGTGAGATCGCTGATCTTGCTATGGAACTGGCGCAGAAGATCATGGAAAAGGAAATCAATAAGGCCGATCATGAACGTCTGATTGACGATTTTATTGAGGAGATCGGCAACGAAGGAGATAACGCATAATGCAGACTGTTGGCAAGGTATATGCCGAAGCGCTCTTCTCGCTGGCAAGAGAGGAACGGAAGGAACAGCAGGTGTATGAGGAGCTCAACCAGGCCGCTGACCTGATGTTGCAGAATCCCGGCTTTTCAACACTGCTTGATGTACCGACGCTGCGTACAGAGGAACGCATCGAGGTTCTGCGGAAGGTCATCGGTGATGTACCGGGCATCACGGAAAATTTCCTCTGCCTCCTGGTGGAAAAGCACCGGTTCGGCAGGCTCTCGGAAATCCGTGAGGCCTATAACAAGCAGTACCATGAAGCATTCGGCATAGCAGAGGTGGATGTCACCAC
>JAFXOO010000487.1 GCA_017528675.1 Oscillospiraceae bacterium
ACCCTCGGCAGGGCGGTGACCGCCCTGCACCCGCAGGTTTTATTCTGCTAAGTTGTTAGTATTGCGCCCCTGCACCCCCTTGCGTCATACGGCGCAGAGCTTATATTTTGAGTTTTTGACAGACTGAGCACCGCCTTTACCCCAAGGCGGTGCTTTTGAAAACGATAGAAAGCAGTCGTCATATCCTAAAAACTACATCATGCACAAGTCATACTAAACCCTGTTTTTTCATTTCATCCGCTACGAGCTTGGCAACTGCCTTTGCGCCGGCCTCAGTAAAATGCGTCATATCGGTCGAACCGTTTCCGGTCGATACCATATGGTATTTGTATGCCGCATCGTAGCCGATGCTGTTGTAATGATTCACCATCAGTGTGTTGAGGTCAATGATCGGGATCTGGTAGTGGGCAGCAAGCTTCTTCATGCTGTCGCAGTAATTGCCGTAGCTGCCGACGAATTTGCCGTCCTTGTAGGCTTTGAGTCCGATGACGGTCGTCACCATGATGGGCGTTGCGCCTTTGGCTTTCGCACCCTCGATGTACTTTGCCATGTAATCCTCAAAGCTGCCCGGTGTTCCGGGGATCTGTCCGCAGGTCAGTGCATAGCGCTCCGGTTTGTTGGATGCCGCATCATTGATGCCGAACTGTACGAGCAGATAGTCGCCCTCCCGGATGCCGTCCAGTATGGTGTTCAGTCTGCCGTTATCGTAAAAGCTTTTTGAGCTTCTGCCTGCAATGGCATGATTGGAAACCGCAACACCCTCCGGCATATTTTCGCCAAGGAATGCGCCCCAGCCCTGCTGCGGTGCTTTGGAGGCACTGTAGGTCTGCACGGTGGAATCACCGGCGATATAGATCGTGCGGCTCTGATTCTGCTGGATGGGCTGCGGCTCCTGCGGTGCAGGTTCTGTGTACACCTCCGCAGTCGGCTCGTCTGTCCATTCGGTCTTGAGATAGTCGAAATTCGGGCCGCCCTCTGCGGTTATGGAGGTCAGACGGATGGTATTCTTGCCCTTATGGAGAGGCAGCACGATACCTCGCTCCTGCCATGTTGTCCATGCGCTCGTAGTCAGGAAATCCTGCCTCCAGAACTCTGCTGCGCCATTGACTTCGATTTTCATCTGGCGGTTATTCTGACTGCCGTTTGCAGTTCCGAAGGTGCAGAGATAATTGCCGTCCTCCTGCGCAAATACCGTCCATTCGAGCGAGCTGCCGGTTTCGTTATCGAGATTGACGTAAGCCTTCTCCAGAAATCCTGCATTGGTATCCTCAAGTACGCCTCTGCTGATCTTCTGGTCGATCGCATAGGTAAACCCGGTCTTCTGTGCATAGGCAGGCATGTGTTCTCCCGTGAGAAGATATTTCTGGAGTGCAACTGCATCCACCACAGCGACCTTGCCGTCGGCATCCACATCGCCACGGCGCAGGGCGTTCCTGCCGAAAATACTGCTTGTAAGCTGGCGCTTTACGAGTGCAAGGTCAAACACATCGACCACGCCGTCAAAGTTGACATCACCATAGATGAAGTCCTCCGGGGTTTCCGGCTCCGCAAGCGTCGGTGCAGTCGGCTCCGTTGTCGGAGGTTCTGTCATCGCCGGCTCGACCAGCTGCTGATGCTGTTCTGCACCAAGCACCTTGACATTCGGACGCATAGGAAGCGGTGCATCGGAGCTGAGATAATAGCTCGTGTGCGGCGGCTGGTTATAGGCGCTCTGCTCACAGCAGTTCTGCGCACGGTACTGAACATCGTGCATCAGCGTTGTGAGGCGGACATTGGTCGGAGAAGTCGTACACCAGATGCGCAGCTTCTTGTTATCTGTTGTGCGCATGATGAGCTCCTCGCGCCAGTCACCGAACAGGTCGGTGGTAAGGCACGGAACAGACTTGGTGCTGTTATTCGATGCACAGCCGTCCGCATTGAAGATCTGATCCACCTTGCTGGTCGAGATCATCTTGGTGATTCCCGTGCCGCTGAGCATTTCACGCTCCAGGTCGCCGTCCCAGTAGATCAGGAAATTCATGGAGAGCGAAAGTCCTGCAATCTTATTG
>JAFXOO010000488.1 GCA_017528675.1 Oscillospiraceae bacterium
CGTTCGGCGGCACCTCCCCCGCAAGCGGGGGAGGACTTAGGAGGGCAATGCCAACAACTTAAGCTTTTTTGTCGGCTTGCGCCGACTCAGGAGGGGCTGCTCGCCCCTCCTAAACCACCCTCGGCAGGGCGGTGACCGCCCTGCACCCGCAGGTTTTATTCTGCTAAGCTGTTAGCATTGCTTAGGAGGGTGCTGCGCACCCTCAGACCCGCTTTTTCTCAAAATTGATTTCCGTGGTGTGCCTGCCGCAGAAGTACCCGTCCGGGATGAGAAAACGCCCCCTGCTGTAAGCAGAGGGCGCAAATACTACAGAATCAGAATCAGTTGACAATCGTCTTCTCGGTTTCCTTGTCGAACAGGTGAATGCGGTTCGGGTCGAGAGAAACCTTGATCTGATCGCCGGGATGAGCAGTCGTTCTCGGAGAAACTCTTGCAGTGATCGGAATACCCTCGCACTCCAGATACAGGAATGTCTCGGCACCCATCATTTCGGTGATCTCGACGTTGCAGTCGATAACGCCGGTCTTTGCAAGGTTTACGATATTCTCCTCGTCGTGAACACACTCCGGACGGATGCCCAGGATGACCTCACGCTCTACATAGCGCTCAAGATCGGCCATGACCTTCTCACCGGAAACCTTGGACTCCGGCAGAACAATCTGATACTTAGTGCCTCTGGAGGTCTTGGTGTCCTCAGAGCCGAACTCTACATAGTACTGACCGCCGGCGTTCTTCTTCAGAACAGCGTCGATGAAGTTCATCTGCGGAGAGCCAAGGAAGCCTGCAACAAACTTGTTCACCGGCTCCTCATAGAGCTTCTGCGGGGTATCGGTCTGCTGGATGAAGCCGTCCTTCATAACCACGATACGGTCACCCATCGTCATAGCCTCGGTCTGGTCATGCGTTACATAGATGAACGTGGTACCCAGCTTCTTGTGGAGCTTGGAGATCTCGGTTCTCATCTGTGCACGGAGCTTTGCATCCAGGTTGGACAGCGGCTCGTCGAGCAGGAAGACCTTCGGGGAACGTACAATCGCACGACCCAGCGCAACTCTCTGTCTCTGACCGCCGGACATAGCCTTCGGCTTTCTGTCAAGCAGGTGGGACAGGTCGAGAATTCTTGCAGCTTCCTCTACCTTACGGGCAATCTCATCCTTCGGCACCTTGCGGAGCTTCAGGCCGAATGCCATGTTCTCAAATACGGTCATGTGCGGGTACAGAGCGTAGTTCTGGAAAACCATCGCAATATCTCTGTCCTTCGGGGCGATGTCGTTGACGAGGCGGTCACCGATATACAGCTCGCCCTGGGAGATTTCCTCCAGACCAGCGATCATACGCAGTGTTGTGGACTTGCCGCAGCCGGAAGGTCCTACAAGAATAATGAATTCCTTATCTCTGATTTCGAGGTTTACATCGGTTACAGCTACGAAGCCGCCGGGATACTTCTTATAAATGCCTCTGAGTGATAAACCAGCCATGTATTCCAATCCTCCGTTTACATTATTTTAGACACCGCACATGCACACAGTAATACCGTGCGGTCATTCTGTCTACTACTATCATACCAAATATAACATACTTTTTCAAGTCGCTAATTACATAAAGTTATTGCTCCCCATTTATCAAATATGACGAAAAATTCATAATAACTTGTTCCAGCACAGCGCTTGTCCGGGGTTCATTCAACATGTTTTCAACATCTTTGTGAAAAATTTCTAAATGCTCACCAGGCATTAAATCCACCGGTAAAAGCAATCCGCCGACGGCAATCCGGTGCAGGCTTTCCACATGGTTTCCCACTGCCGCCATCATGCGTCTGACCTGGTGATACTTGCCCTCATGCAGGCAGACGAGCGCATACCGGTCGTCGGGAAGCGGCTGTATTTCTGCCGGAAGACACTGTGTGCCGTCCGAAAGTGTCAGCCCTCCGGCGAGGATTCCGGCGTACTGCGGCTCATAGGGGCGTGCAAGCCGGATGAGGTAATGCTTCGGGACATGGTGCTTCGGGGAAAGCATCCTGTGCGCCAGTGCGCCGTCATCCGTGAGCAGCACAAGGCCGGTGCTGTCGGCGTCGAGTCTGCCGGCAGGGAACAGGCCTTTCACCCGCCGCTCCGGCGGGAGCAGGTCGATCACGGTGCGCTGGTTCCTGTCCTCCGTGGCGCAGATCACGCCGAGGGGCTTGTTGAGAATCAGATAGACATGTTCACCGCCCGGAAGGGCTTTCCCGGCGCAGACGACCTTTGCCGCATCAGGGTCAATCTGGCGGCTGCCGTCCCGTTCGGTAACGCCGTCCACCTGCACGGCACCCTGCCGCAATAGCTGTCTGACCTCGCTGCGGGAATGGGGCGTGCGGTTGGCGAGCAGCTTATCAAGTCGGATGGTAGGCATAGTTCTCCTTTCAGATGTATCTGCATAAGCTGATACGAGGTGATGTATATGAATCGTTGGGGAAAAGCGGGGCTTGCGCTGTTGCCGGGGGCGGTCTGCCTTGCCGTGTGGCTCTGGCTGAGCCGTCCGCCGGAGCCGAGGCAGATTCCTGCCGCCACCGAGGACGAGCGCCTTGCCTTCCTGAGCAGTCACGGACTGGAGGGGACGCTGCTGTCCGAGCAGCATGTGACTGTTCCGGGCGAGGATGCCGTCTTTGCGGACTATCTTGCCTTACAGCGCTTGCAGGCGCTTCCGCTCACGGCGTACACAGGCAGGCAGGGGACGGTGTACACCTATTCCGTTGCGGGCTCCTCTTTCCGTGCCGAGCTGCTGTGTGCAGAGGGCATGCTCATTGGTGCGCAGCTCTATCTGCCGGAGGAGGCAAAGGGAATGCCGCTGCCGGCGCAGTAGCAACATAAGAAGGGGCACTCCGGAAAGTGCCCCTCTTTTTTTGAATGCTCTAAGGCAATACCGCACAGAGCTGGTGGTACAGATGCGCAGTCAGATTTTTCGTCAGATTGAATAGAAATGACGCCGCTGGGCTGACGCCCAGCAAGGAATTTCTGTGCAAGATGACGGAAAAGATGCAAGCAGATGTGCCGCC
>JAFXOO010000489.1 GCA_017528675.1 Oscillospiraceae bacterium
GCGCTTGATGCGGTTGTACGGGAGAAGTTCTATACCAAGGACATTGATGAGGAACAGCTCATGGACGGCATACTCAAGGGCTATGTGGCGGGGCTTGGGGATCCGTATTCCAAGTATCTCTCTGCACAGGAATATGAGGCGCTGATGACCAAGGAGGCCGGACAGAGCTCCGGTATCGGCATTTCGGTCATTCTTGACGAGGACGGTAATATCCTCATCAAGAAGGTCGAGGACGATGCACCCGCACAGGAGGCAGGTCTGGAGCCGGGCGATGTCATTACTGCTGTCAACGGGGAATCCGTCAAGGAAGTCGGTTATGAGGTTGCTGTGGAAAATATCCGGGGTGAGGAGGGCACAGATGTGCAGCTCACCTTCCTGCGGAACGGGCTGGAGCGAAAGATCAACGTCACCCGCCGCAGCTACGATGTCAGCACCGTGTCTTACCAGATGCTTGACGGACAGATCGGGTATATCCGGATTACAAATTTCCGTGACAATACACCGGAGCAGTTCCAGGAGGCACTGGACAGTCTGCTCGGAAGCGGCGCACGGTATCTGCTGTTTGATGTCCGTGGAAACGGCGGCGGTCTGCTGAAGGCGCTGGAGAAGATGCTGGACCCGCTGCTGCCGGAGGGGGTCATTGCAACGGCGACCTATCAGGACGGCAAAACGGAGACGGTTGTGTATTCGGATGCAGCAGAAATTGACCTGCCCATGGCGGTGCTGGTCAACGGTGGAACAGCCAGCGCAGCAGAGCTGTTTTCCGCTTCACTACGGGACTTTGGCAAGGCACGGCTGGTCGGTACTAACACCTACGGCAAGGGTGTGATGCAGGTCAGCTCCCGTCTGGAGGATGGGGGAGGTCTGACGCTGACGGTGGCAACCTACCAGACTACGCTCTCGGACTGCTATCAGGGTGTCGGCCTGAAGCCTGATGTGGAGGTCGAAGCCGGTGAGGAAGCTGATCCGGATGCGGTAGACCGTGAGACAGATCCCCAGCTTGCAGCAGCTATTGATATGCTGCTTGGGACGGAGGCGCCATGACTGAAACAACAGAAGTAATGTCCCCGCTCACGGAGGAAACAGAGCACATCACTTCACTGTTCCAGCAGGGGATGCAGTTCCTTCAGGAAAAGCTCCCGGCGCTGATTGCAGCGCTTGTGACGCTGGCGCTGGGGCTTGTCATCACACGCATGCTTTCCAAGGCCATCACCAAGGGACTACGGCGTACCAATGCGGATCCCACTGCGGTCGGCTTTGTACAGTCGTTTATCCAGGTGGCATTGTATCTGCTTGTGGGGGTGATTGTCCTTTCCGTGCTGCAAGTTCCGATTGCTTCTATTATCACGGTGCTTGGCACGATGGGACTTGCCATTGTACTTGGTTTGCAGAACAGCCTGTCCAATGTGGCGGGCGGGATTCTGATTCTGTTCTCACGCCCGCTCAAGGTCGGGGATTACGTCGAAATCGGCGGCATAACGGGGACAGTGGAGCACATTTCCATTCTCCGTACCAAGCTTTGCAAGCCGGACGGAACCGCTGTATTTATTCCGAACGGAAAGGTTTCGGACGGCATTGTGCTCAACTATACTGAAAGGCGCTATCGGCGGCTCGATCTCAGCTTTGGCATTGGCTATGATGCGGATGCAGAAAAGGCAAAGGCACTGATTGCAGCAATTCTGGAACAGCACCCGTATGCTGCCAAGGATCCTGCGCCGCTTGTCCGGATTGGGGAACTCAGTGACAGCGCTGTTATCCTGCATGTCAGGGCCTGGACAGCACATGAGCATTACTGGGATCTCTATTATGATTTGTACGAGCAGATCAAGGCGGGATTGGATGCTGGCGGTATCCAGTTTCCCTATCCTCAGATGGATGTCCATTTACATCGGGAAACCCTTTGAATCAACAGGCAGTCCTCCCTCCGGGGAGGCTGCTGTTTTTTCAGCCTGAAATTTCTGAAAACAGCTTGACAAATTCTTTCGTTTCTGGTATACTATCCATTGGTTAGTGTAAGGTAACTTGCAGGAGGCATAGTACGTCAGAAGCTGCTATGGTACTGCACTGTGCGCCGGCTCTGGCCGCCATCAAAACCGGTAAACTGGTGAGCTATGACTATGATTCCGCATGAGATCGGGCTGTTCCTTGGTTATCCGCCGGAGGATGTGGCGGCTATGAAAATAGCAGAAAGGTTCGGAGATGACGCTTTGAAGCGAGTTAGCTGCTTGTTGCCACAGTGTGCTCTTTTCCGGCTGTAGCGCCGGAGCTTATACCGGAGCCTGTGCACGGCTTTAGCTGATGCGTATGAACAGAGATGCATGAGCTGTAGCTCTTTGTGCTCTGGTTGTCTATAGCTAACCGAAATAGAGCATTGTTCTCAGGCGATTTTGGAAGATTGTACAAAATAAGTGGATAGCCTATTGACAAAGTGGATTTAATATGCTATACTTTTTATGGTTAGCAATAGGTAACTACTATCAGATAAGGAGGAATGTATGAGCGTAGTGATCGTTGGCGGTAATGACCGCATGGCAACACGGTATCAGGATGTATGCAGACAATTCCAGTGGAAGTCCAAGGTGTTCACACAGATGCCTGCGGATTTTGAAAACAAGATCGGGCAGCCGGATCTGCTGGTTGTGTTTACAAGTACCTGTTCTCATAAAATGCTTGCAGGTGTGAAGAACCGTTCAGAAAAGCACGGTATTCCCGTGAAACATATTCACAGTGCGAGCATCAGCGCACTCAGAAAGCTGCTTGAGCAGTACAGCGCATCATGACAGTTCGTTGCAGAGCTTTCTACAGTTTCGGAGTTTTCCGGCAATGCAGCAGATTATGACGCAATTGCCTTTGGGTGCCCGGCATTGGGCGCAGCTCTTGTGTGAGAATCGCTGCAAAGCGACTGCATCAGATACTGCTGCCGTTTCATACGAATCTGCAATAGATTGCTACCGCAGCCGGCGATGTGGAAATCGCCGGCTGGAATTGTCAGCCTTGCGAAAAGCTATGGAAATAGAGTCGTATTGAAATGGTAAATACATCTGATGAGACTTTGTACGCATTATTGTCGTTCAATCACTCATCACATTCATTCTGTTGCAAATAGTGGATAAAGTGTGACGAATTGTTGCTGAAACCCCTGCATCCCGTATAATTAGACAATTTGAAAGAAATGGATTTGTCTATAGTACCAATACAAAAATACTTGACAATTTCTTCATAATATGTTAATATTATTAGCAAAGGGGGGTTGATTCAATGAAGATCAACAAATTAGTAAGTGGCTTCGTTGCGGCGGCAATGGCGATTGTGATGATCCCGACCTCGGCAGCAAGCGCAGAAACCTACTCACTGCCAGGCGGCGGTCAGAAGTCCGGCGACCTGGGGGGCGGCTACCACTATGA
>JAFXOO010000490.1 GCA_017528675.1 Oscillospiraceae bacterium
CATTCCGGATTCAGGATCGTAACAGACTCCAGTTTTGCGCAGTCCATAAATGCCTTTGAACCCACAAGCTGGACGGATGCCGGAAGCGTGACCTCGGTCAGTCCGCTGCAGTATGCAAACGCCTGGGTGGAGATCGTTTCCACGCCCTCTCCGATTGTCAGGGAATTCAGGGCAGTACAGTAGGAGAAAGCCTCATCACCTATCGTTTTCACTGTACCGGGGATCGAAAAGGCTTTCAGTGACTTACATTCCTTGAAAGCATACCGTTGTATTTCGGCGATACTGGATGGCATCTTTATTTCCTCAAGGGACGAACAGTTTCCAAATGCGCCCTCCCCGATCTCATAGACAGAATCAGGAATGCTGACAGATTTCAGGCTTGTGCAGTTGAGGAAGCAGTTGCGAGGAATGAATGTCAGACCGTCCAGCAGCTCCACCGAGGTCAGCGCCTTGCAATTCATGAAACAACTTCCGTACTCCACTGTTGTTTTTGTTCCGAGCTTTACACCCTTGCCACACTTTACCGTCTCAAGCTGCTCACAGCCCCGGAATGCAAAAGTATCCACTGTGACATTCTCCGGTATTGTGATCGAAGTCAGTCCGGAATATTCGAAGGCATTGTCGTCGATCCAGGTCACTGTTGACGGGATTTCGATGGAAGTCAGGCTTGAGCAGTATGCAAACGTGTAATAGCCAATGATTTCCAGATATTTCGGAAGCTTGACGCTTTTCAGCGAAGTGCAGCCATCGAACGCCTGAGTGCCGAGCTCCTGCACCGTATCCGGCAGAACGATCTCCTCAAGCTTGTCGCATTGATAGAAGGCTTGTGTACCGATGCTGACAATGCTCTCCGGGAGTGTGATGCTCTTGAACTGACAAGCGCCAAAGCGGCTGAACGCATTGCTGGCAATACTGATGACCGGCAGTCCGTCAATGGTTGCCGGGATCTCGACCGACTCGACTTTCTTGTCGCACCCGAAGATTTCGACATAGCTCGGGTATTTGTGGATGGTCAGATCTCCATAGGTTTCCTCGGTATAGTCTGCCGCCTGCGCCGTGATGCTTGTCATCACCGGAAATGCCGCCATCGGCATAGCGCTGCCAAGCATAGCAAGAGCGGTCAGACCTGCTGTAATTCTTGCTTTCACAATGAATCCCCCTTTGTATTCAACATCCCACAATTGCTTGTGGATATATTCATTATGCATCAAAAAAAAAAAAAAAATGCAAGTATTTTTAGTTAATTTGACGAGTTTCTCCGTTTTGCACAAACTTCTCGCCGGATTTTCTACAGGATGCCGCCCGGACGCATTTGCATATCTCGCATACGGCTAAAACAGGAATGTCCACCACCAAAAAACAGGTGTACTCCGTCTATCAACATTCGATTCTTAGCCGAAACGCCGGTTTCGCTTAATAATCTTAAAAAATCAAGCCGGAATGCAAATTTTTCTTTACAAAAGCCGGTTTTTGTGCTATAATAATCGGGTAAACTTAATTTTATGAAGTGGAGGCTTTTTCTATGAGTAAGATCAGAATCGCCATCGCAGGCTACGGCAACCTCGGCAAGGGTGTGGAGCTCGCCATCCGTCAGAACGACGACATGGAGCTCGTCGGCGTATTCAGCCGCCGTCCTCCGGAGAGCGTCAAGCTCCTGACCGCCGGAATCCCGGTCTACAGCATGGCTGATATTGCCAATTACAAGGACGCTGTGGATGTGCTCATCATCTGCGGCGGCAGTGCGACCGATCTGCCGGAGCAGACCCCGGCGCTGGCGAAGGACTTCAACGTCATCGACAGCTTCGACACCCACGCACGCATCCCGGAGCACTTTGCGAATGTGGACAAGGCTGCAAAGGAAAACGGCCATCTGGCGATGATCTCACTCGGCTGGGATCCGGGTCTGTTCTCCCTGAACCGTGTCTATGCCGAGAGCATCCTGCGCAACGGCAAGACCTATACCTTCTGGGGCAAGGGCGTTTCCCAGGGTCATTCCGATGCCATCCGCCGTGTCAAGGGCGTGAAGCGTGGCATCCAGTACACCTGCCCGGTGGAATCTGCCATTGAGGCAGTCCGCAGCGGCAGCCAGCCGGAGCTTTCCACCCGTGACAAGCACGAGCGTGTATGCTATGTCGTTGCCGAGGAGGGCGCAGATCTGGCACAGATCGAAAACGACATCAAGACCATGAAGAACTACTTCGACCAGTACAACACCACCGTGAACTTCATCTCCGAGGAGGAGTTCAACCGGGAGCACACCACACTCCCGCACGGCGGCTTCGTGATCCGTTCCGGCAAGACCGGCGACGGTGAGACGACTGACCAGACGATTGAGTACTCCCTGAAGCTCGGCTCCAATCCGGAGTTCACTGCTTCCGTACTCGTTGCCTATGCCAGAGCGCTCAGCCGTATGAAGGCAGAGGGCCAGACCGGCTGCCGCACGGCATTTGATGTGGCACCGGGCTATCTCTCGCCGCTGTCCGCTGAGGAGCTGCGTGCGCAGATGCTGTAAATCCATCAGGCATCCCCGGAAATCCGGGGATGCTTTTTTGTGCATTCTGACTGTGCTACTATCCAAACTTTGTAAAAAACCGACAAAATCATTGGAAGCACTTGCAGTTTGTCCCCGATTGTGTTATAATAATATAGTAAGTTAATACCGGCGGCAGGATTTTCTGCGCCGTTGCAAAGGAGAAACAGATTATGGCAGCAAAGGTATGTTATAACTGCGGTAAGAAGCTGCACGGAAATGGTATCAATTGCCCGAACTGCGGTGCACACCAGTGGCGTGAGGGTACAGATACGATGACGGTTGAGCAGCTCAAGGAGCGTGCGGATGACGAATTCCATCAGGCAAAGATCTCCAAGGGCGAAGCAGCCGATAACTTTATGGAAATGTCGATGTTCCACTATTTCCTGATCGCTGAGCGTATCCACAGCATGATCCCGAAAATGGAAGCGCTTGAGCCTATGGAGCGCAGCATCCACATGCTGGAGTACATTCTCCTTCAGGAGCGCCGTGCAGAGGCTCATGGCAATGAGATCTGGCAGGGACGCTACAAGGAAATGATCAACAAGCTCAATAACATGAAGGACAATCTGCTCTACGACCGTATCGAAAAGAGCCGTAAGCAGAATGAAGGCACCAGCCAGGAGGCGGCTGTTCCGGCAGCAGCGTCCGGCGATATGCCCTCCAAGCTCGATGAGCTGGTGGATTATGCGATCTTCACCGTATCCGAAATGGACGATATGGGAAGCTGGAACTTCCTCGGCAAGCCGAGAACCAAGAACTACATGATCAGCATGTTCAGCTTCCTGCGTGAGATCAAGAACCAGATGCCGACGCTCGAACAGAAGGAGCGTGATGTGCTGCTGCATGTGATGTTCAATGTCGCAGACAGCTACGAAAAGGGCACCTATCCCTTCCCGCAGGATCCGACCCGTGCCATTGACTGGCATATGGAAGCCGCTGACAGAGGTCTGGTGCTGAGCCAGCTTGCCATCGGTGACATCTACCTGAAGGGCAGCGGCGGTATGCGTCCGCAGCTCGACAAGGCACTTGAGTGGTTCGAGAAGGCACTTGCTGCCAATTCCTCTCCGAAGATCAACGAGTATGCAGAGGCAGCCATCGAGCACATCAAGTATACGATGCGCTCCAACGGCTGATCGCTGTATCATCCATTTATTCAGTGCTCCCTTAGAGAATCATTGACACATGCACCCCGATGCGCTGCAAAGGGGTGCATGTTTTTGTTCTGTGATATCCTTTCAGTTTGCTATTGCTGTACCTCCACACGCACCTGTACCTCCGGCAGCGGATCGGCGGGAATGCCATGCGATTCGCAGATTTCCTGCACGCCGATGACATCCGCACGGGCAGTGTGCATTTCCCGGACTGCCATCTCGCAGGCCTGCCGGAGCTTCTCGTGCAGGGCGCTGCACTGGGAGGGGGAGGCGTTCCTGACCCGGAGCTTTACGGTAAAGCGGACAGTGCCGTCCTCTGCCGTCTTGCGCAGGCGGATGCGGTCAATGCCGATCTCCGTCCCGTCATCGAGTGTGACGTTCGTCACCGCAGGCGCATGCCGCAGATAGCGCATCCCTTCGCATGCCTGCTCCGACAGTGCTGTTGTTTTGCCGTCCTGCCGCAGCAGCACAAGCTTCCGGCAGCCCTCCACCGGCACGAGAGCGGTCTGCCCGACGCCAAGCCATTCCTCCAGCACCGTTGCCAGCTCTGTCCGGGGCAGGAGACCGCTGCGCTCTGCCATGCGCAGGGAATGCACAGTCTCTGCGGCATCATGCTGTTGCAGGTACGCCACCGGGCGGGTGTAAAGCACCTTGCAGCCCGGCGAAATGCCCTGTTCCAGAAACAGCGCTTCTACAGCATCGCCCACGCCGCTTCCATCCACACAAAGCAGTTCTGTATGACCGGTGAAAATCCTGCCGCCCGCTGCTGCCTCCTCGAATTGCAGTGCTTCTCCGATGCTTCCTGCATCGGTCACGGTGCAGCCCTCCTGCTCAAAGCCCTGCACGCACATCTGTAATGCGCCGTGCAGGCCGATGGCACGGGTGTACGTCCGGTCGGCAAACCCCTCACTCCCGCAGCCGGTCAGCATGAGCGGTAGGAGGCAGAGACACACAAGCCTTTTCATACAGCAGCCCTCCTTCTCTCCCGCAGTCCTGCGAAAAGCACGCCGCCGGCGGTCAGAACAGGCATGCAGCATGCCGCCGCCATCTGAAGCCCTTCTCCGGGGAAGATGCGTGACAGCAGCAGCATTACAGGCAGCAGCAGCGGTACTGCACGCTCCGCCCTCGGATACAGCAGCGTCAGACAATGCCCCGCAAGCCCCGTCATCAGCGTCAGGTGCATCACGAACAGTGTCACAAATGCCAGCAGATACAGTGCATCTGCCCGCTGCCCTTCCAGGGGCTGCGCCAGTGCGGTCAGTGTCAGGAAGGGGTATTGCTGCGAGGCGGTCAGCCTGCCGCCTGCTACAATGCTCAGGCAGGAAAGCAGCAGATACAGCCCCAGTTTTGCCGGCAGATAGGCGAGTACAGCCGGATTGCCGCTGCCCCGGATGCGTCCGAGCAGCAGCCAGACCGCTGCCAGCTCACCGCTTCCTGCCAGATAGGACAGAAACCCGCTGCGGATGCCCTCCGTCTGTAGAAAGAGACGCTCCGGGATGATGCGCTTTCCTGCGCCGATCGTCAGCACCGCCACGGACAGCAGCAAAAGCACCGCCAGAAACGGTGCAGCCCTGCCTGCTGTCCGCAGTCCTGCCGTGCTCGTGTACAGGCAGGTCAGCAGAATCAGCAGCACCGCTCCTCCCGACCAGGCGTGCAGCCCCGCCGGTGCGGCATCGTGAAGCTGGGAGAAGCCAAAGCTGCCCCATATTGTGAAGTACGCCGCATACACAATTCCAAGCCATCTGTGCTGCTGGATTGTCCGGGAAAACTCCGGCACGCTTTCCCGCAGCAGCGGCAGACACAGTAAAAGCTGCACCCCGCAGCCGAGCACTGCGCCGAGCATCCCGCCTGTGCCGTCCAGTGCCGGCGTGCAGAGCACTGTCCACACGCCGGAGAGCAGCAGCAGCGCAAAAAGCTGAACCTTATCCAGTCTGTTCATGATACTCCTCCACAGTAAAATTGCCCCGCTGCATCTTCCGGAAGCCGATGCGTGTCAGCACATCCCGCAGCCCCCGCACATGCAGCGGCGAAAGCGGCGCTGTGACCGGGAAGCCGTAATCTTCGGTACTGCACAGCGCAAAGAGCACCGCCATGCCGAGCAGCCCGATTCCGGACAATCCCCACAGCCCGCCTGCCGCCACGAACAGCAGCCGCAGGAGGGTGACTGCCGGCGTCAGATCGGGAACGATAAAGCCTGCCGTCACGGCAATTGCTGCAACTGTGAGCATGGGGGTGCTGATGAGGCCGGAGGCAACTGCTGCATCCCCGATGATGAGCCCGCCGAGGATGCTCACCGCACCCCCGACCACCTTCGGCAGCCGCAGACTTGCTTCCCGGATGATCTCGTACATGAGCAGCACGCCGATTGCCTCCAGCGGCAGGGACAGCGGCTCATCCGCCTCGGCCTTGGTCAGCAGGAGCAGCAGTGTGGAATTGAGCAGCTCCGGATGGTGCACACTGACTGCCGTGTAAAGCGCCGGAAGCAGCAGCGTCAGGAAGAAGGCGCCGTATTTCACATAGCGGATGAATGCCGCATACCACGGCTTATAGCTGTAATCATCAAGCGACTGGAAGCTCTCGGCAAAGAGCTTCGGGATGACCAGTGCAAAGGGATTGCCGTCGATGAATACCGCAACCCGCCCCTCCAGGAGCTTGGCACAGAGTACATCCGGCCGCTCCGTCAGGCTGACGCTGTCAAACAGCCCGTCCGGCTTTTCCTCGATGAACGGCTGCAAATATCCCGTTGTCAGCAGTGTGTCCAGCTCGGTGTGCGTGATTGCCTCCCGGATGCGGCGGATGAGCTGCTCCGGCACTCTGTCCGTCAGATAGCACAGTGCCGTATCCGTCCGGCTGAGTCTGCCGACCGGATGCAGCTCAAATTTCAGCAGCGGCGTTTTCATCCTGCGGCGCAGCATGGACAGATTTGTGCGGATGGCCTCGGTAAAGCCCTCGTGGGCGCCGAGGATGTTTGTCTCTCCGGACGGCTCCCCGATGCTGCGCCGGTCAAAGCCCTGCACACCGCAGGCCACGGCGCCGGTCTGCCCCTCCGCCAGCAGCACGGCAAAGCCGGCGTACACCCGCTCCAGCACCGCACCGAAGGTGTAGACCACCGCCTTGTCCATCGTGAGCATGCGCTCTGCGCAGATCTTCCGGAACAGTGCAGCACTGTCCGGCACCGCCTGTAGCTCCGCCAGCGGCCGGATGACCAGATCGGACAGCGCAGCATTGGAAATCATGCCCTCGCAGGTCACCAGAGCGCAGGAAATGCCGCCGCAAAGGAATGGCTCCGCCAGCAGATCACTGCTTCCGTCCGTCAGGTGCCGCAGTCCTGCAAGCTGTTCTGCCAGCACCGGCGGCAGGTGGGTCTGTTCTGTGAGCATCTTCATCACCTCGTGGGAGAGTATGGACCGTTCCGGCACAGGATATGCAGGGCGCTATCCCTGTAAATCCCCTTGACAGAACTCCCGAAATGTGGTATGCTTAATAGTAGGAAATCACCAAGGCAGGAAGGAGGGTGCACATGTCAGAAAAGACCGCTGCGCCGGAAACGGAACAGGCCGAAGCACAGGACACGGAGTCTCTTTTGTTCGGCAGCATCCCCATGGATGAGGAAATGACCGAGGAGGAGGAAAAGGCGCTTGTCTCCGGTGAAAAAAGCGGTACCTCACGCTTTGCACGGGGCTGCCTGGAGGTTGGTGCTGTGCTGCTGGTACTGGCCGCTGTGTTCATGGTGCTTGAAACAAAAGCACACCTCTGTTTCTGCTATACCTGGCCGCCGCATGTATTGTCGCTGTCCTGTATTGCGGGAAGCATGCTCTCGCTGATGACGGGGCTGTTTGCGCTCGGACGCAATACCTTCGCTATGATGGTAATGATTCTGAGCGGGTGGACGGTGCTGCTGGTGCTTGCGACGATCTATCTGGATGAACCGGAGGGCATCGAGAAGCCCATTCCCGGCACCGACCGGAGTGTTTCTCTGACGCTCGTATCCACGCCGATCTCCTCCAATCTCTATATTGATGAGCCGGTCATCCACGGTTTTCTCTCCCGCCACTGGAAGCTGCCGGTGCATGACCGGAATCTTCCGCTCTCCGATCTGGTCGATCTCCAGGAGCAGGGCTCCGGCGAGGTCTATCTTGTCTTTGATACAAAGGTCTGGGCGGTCTATGACCCGGTCAAAGCAACATGGAACGATGTTCTGCATCATCCGAATGAAGTTGATCTCACAGTTCCGACAGAAGCGACTGAGGTGCATAAGTCGTTCACAGTCAAATAAGACGATTGCCGCCCCGGTCATTGATCGGGGCGGCTTGCTTGTGCGGCGGCTTTTCTGTTCACGAAATATTTACAATTCGGAAGCGCAATTTTTGTTTCCGGCTTCGTTATAGTCAATAGATCACGTTTCCGGAATCGTTCCCATAAAGGAGGTTATGATCATGAACAGACGTATGACATCCATACTTGCAGCGCTTGCCATGCTGCTCTGCGGCGTTGCACTGCCGGTCTCTGCTGAGGAGATCCAGCCGCCTGACTGTGCGGAGGAGCCGATCCCTGCGGTGGATACCAGCCCCATTCTCATGGAGCCCCTGCCGCCCGAAGAAGAATACTGCACGGAAAACGGCCTGCGCTTCACCATCTACACGCCGAATCCCTATTATTCCGCCACAGCCGACCGCTATGCAAGTGTCTCCGGCGTGGAGGAGGATGCCGAGAGTGTGACCATCCCTGCCGAGGTGCAGGGCGTTCCCGTCACCGGCGTTGCAAGCGGTGCGCTGCGCAGCACGGCACTCAAGGAGATCCTCGTGGACAAGGCACAGACGAACTATGTCTCCAAAGACGGCGTGCTGTTCGACAAGACCGGCACGACCCTCGAAGCCTATCCGCTCGGAAAAACCGGCACCTATGCCGTGCCGGACGGAACGAAAACCATTGACTATGCCGCATTTCTCGCCCCGGAGGGCTATGACGGGCTCACGGAGATCACCTTCCCTGAGACCCTGAACCGGATCAGTCCGCATGCCTTCTCCAACCAGTGCGGCCTGACGGAGATCGTCCTGCCGGATTCGGTCAGCGAGGTGCAGGAATACGCCTTTTCGGACTGCAAGGGGCTGAAAACGATCCATCTGAGCCAGAGCCTGCGGATCTTCTACCAGTGCTGCGGCGGCTGCACGAGCTTACAGGAGCTGACCGGCAAGCCGACCTATTTCTATATCAAGGACAATGTGCTGTTCAGCGGCGGCTCGGTCAATGCCGATGAGCTTGTGCTCTATCCTGCCGGACTGACGGCGGAGCGCTATGTGCTGCCGGACAATACCACCTGCATCCGTTCCGGTGCCTTCTGGGACAATGCGTATCTGAAAGAAGCCGTGCTCCCGGAAACGCTGACCGATGTGGGCGATGCCTTCCGGAATATGCCAGCGCTCGAAACGCTCACCTTCCCGCACGGCGTCACCAGCATCGGGGAGGCCTGCATCGGCTGCCCGGCGCTGAAAACGATCTCGCTGCCGTCCACGCTCACCTACATCGGCACGAGCTTTCTGCGTTCGACCCCGGCGCTGACGGATGTGTATTATGACGGGCTGGAGGAAGCCTTCGAGAAGGTCTCCAATGTCCTTTCCAACAAATACATCCGCCGCACCGGTGTGACTGTCCACTATGCGGATGAAAACGACTATGAGACCGTGTTTGACGGCAATGAAACAGACGGCGGCTTTACCTACAAGGTCTATGCCGATCATGCCGAGGTCGCAGGCTACACGCAAGGCACGAAGCAGAATCTCAATAAGACCGCAGAGGTCGCTGCGGAGATTCAGGGTGTGCCGGTGACGACAGTCGGCAGGCGGGCATTTGCGAGCCTTGCGAACATCTATGCCGTCGAGCTGCCGGACAGCATCCGCACCATAGGGGCGTATGCCTTCCAGGGGGCGCTGGTGCAGACGAACATCCCGGCACATGTCGAAACCATCGGAGAGAGCGCCTTTTTCGGTGCCAGCATCCAGAAGGTCACGCTGCCGGGGACGCTTCGGTCGATGGGCGATTTTGCCTTCCGCAAGAGCCGTGTGCAGTCCGTGACGGTCGGGGAGGGCGTGACGGAGCTGGGCAAATATGCATTCCTGGAATGCAGCCATCTCACGGAAGTCAGTCTCCCGTCCACACTGACATCGGTCAGCTACGGTGCCTTTTCACTCACGCCGTCGCTCGGCTCCGTTGCGCTGCCCTATGGCGTGAAGTCGATCGGCTTCCGGGCATTTGACGGCAGCGGCATCCGGAAGATCAACCTCCCGGATACGCTCACGGAGCTGGGGGAGCGGTCGCTTTCAGGCTGCAAGAATCTCACCGCCGTCACCATCCCGCCGCAGATCACAGTGCTCCCGGCGAACCTGCTGTACGGCAGCGGCGTGACGGAGGTCACGGTACCGGCGTCCGTCAGCAGCATCGGGCCGATGGCGTTCTGTGACTGCCGGAACCTGCGGCGCATCAATATCCTGAACCCGGCATGTGAGATCTGTCCGGAGCCGGAGACCATCTGCACGCTCCTCGAATTGTACGATTATACCCAGCCGGTCGATGGCTGTGAGCCGGACTGGATTGATCCGGTGGCGCATTACGAGAATCTGACGATCTGCGGCTATGCGGATTCCACGGCGCAGAGCCATGCAGAGACCTACGGCATCCCGTTCGAGGTCTATGATCCGGAGGACTATGATGTCGTGGATGCAGTCGCCCTACAACGCTATCTGCTCGGCGCCGGTGCATCGGGAGCGCACCGTGACTACGATCTCAGCGGCGACGGCGAGACGGATGTCTTTGATCTGGCACTGCTTAAGAGGAAGCTGATGCAGAAATAACGCAAAATGTGTGGCAAGGTGTTTTTGTCGGCTTGGCGCCGACTCAGGGGGTGACTCCCCACGGGGTGGGGAGATGTCGAGGAACGAGACAGAGGGGACGGGCTGTTCAGCTGCCCCCTAAACCCCTGCGGGGGCTCTGCCCCTCGACCCCGCCCGCTTTTGGAGTCAAAAGCGGGGGAAAACCAGGTTTTGGGGACTTTGCTGCACCCGCACGCTATCGGCATGAAAAACAGCACTGAGGTGATCCCTCAGTGCTGTTTCCGTTATTCCTGGACTGCCACAGCTTCCTGTAGCGCCCCGGTCTGCTCCTGCGCATTGCTCTCCATGCGCTGTTCGTATTCATTCCCCGGCATGGGCTTTGCAAAGTAATAGCCCTGAATCATGTCGCAGCCCTGCGATGCCAGGAAATCCACCTGCTCCTTGACCTCCACACCCTCTGCAACCGTGCGCATGTGCAGGCTCTTGGCAAGGCGGATTGCTTCAGATACCACAATCTCACCCCGGTTGGTATCCGCTGCCTCCCCACGGAAGAATTCCGCATCGAGCTTAAGCACATCCAGCGGCATGTCCTTGAGCGAATTAAGTGAGGAATAGCCGGAGCCGAAATCATCCATTGACACTGCGAATCCGTATTCCTTTAGCTTTGTGATCGTGCGGATCATCGCCTTTTTATCATCAAAGAAGGCGCTCTCCGTCAGCTCAATCTCTATGAACCTGTGCGGCGTTCCGGCGGCATCCACCATGTCGCAGATCTGCTCGGCAAGATTGTTTTCGATGAAGTGTGCACGGGAGACATTGACCGACACCGGCACGCAGGAAAAACCTGCATCCAGCCAGCGGCGCTGGTCCTCTGCCACATGTTGAATCATGTAGTGGTCAATCTCCGTGATGAAGCCGTTTTTCTCGAAAATGGGTATAAAACGACCCGGCGGTACAAAGCCGAATTCCGGCGACTGCCAGCGGATAAGTGCTTCTGCACCCCGGAGCTGGCTGGTCTGCGGGTCGTATTTCGGCTGGTAATAAACAAGAAATTCCTCATTTTCAAGCGCTCTGCGCTGATATTCCGTAACCGTGTCCACCCATTTCTGCTCGTCCACGAGCTTCTGGTCAAAGAAGGCAACCCCGGATTCGTCACTGCCGTCGAGGGTGGCGCAGGCATTGCCGGCGTGGGTGAATTCCAGTTCAATATCGGCTTTCTTGCGGCTTTTGCGGATGCCTGTACCGCTGACCGGCGCCACGCCTGCGTGGAAGGCAAGGCTGTGTTCGGTCTCGATCTGCTGTAGCATGCCGATCATGTTTTGCAGACGCTCCGCAAGTGCTTCCTCGGTGTCGTAGTGCAGCAGCATCGCAAAATCGCCGTCTGTCATGTGCGCACAGACCTCACGCTTATGCATCTGCTGGTCGAGCCGGCGGTGAATCTCCGCAAGCAGCCGTTCACCTTCGGCAAGAGAGTGGCAGACACAGAACCCCTGGTACCTGACAAAGCGCAGATTCACCGCAGCCAGGCGGTTTTTGCCTGCGTATCTGCTGCGGAGCACCTGCTCACCCCTGAACAGGTACCACATCCGGCTGCGTCCCTTGGTTGTGAAGTCGGTGAAGTAAATCCGGGAGATGCGTGCCTGATCTGCAAAGCTGCTGATCGTGTCAAACAGCATAAAGCCAATAATGACCAGAAAGACCACCAGCAGCGATCCGAGCAGAAATACCAGCATAATCAGGTCGGAAAGCCGGAAGGTCATTTCAGAACGCAGCAGAAGCCGTTCTGTCCCACCGTTTGCATCGGCTGCAATCCAGAGGGGCATTCTGAGCACCAGCTCCTCCGGGCTCTCTACAACGTCCCCGGTATCGTCCTCTGCCTCCGGGACTTCCTCCGCCGGGAGCATCTGCGGATTAGTTCTGACGGCCGAGGCTATTTCGTGGAAAAAGATGTTGCAGATGGCAGAATAATCAAAGCAGACAGTATCGGCGCTGAACTGTCTGAGAAACGGACTTGACTGGTCGCTGTAGAGTGAGATGCGGGTTCTGCCGAGGGAAACCGGGGTCACAAGATTCTCGGAGACACGTTCGTAATAGCCCTTTTGGCTGCCGATACTGATAACGCCGTTCTGCCGGAGAACCTTGCCGTCCTCCTGTTCAAGCCGGTAGGTGAGGTGCTGCGCATCGAACATTTCAAGCATTTCCCCGCCGCCCGTTTCGTACATTCCGGCGAGGGAAGCAGCATAATCAGCGGCACTGTCCAGCCGTGTTTCCAGCGAGAGCTGCAATACAAGCCCCGCCAGCCCCAGGAATACCATCGCACACCAGGCAGAGGTGATGAGAAAGACCGGGATGGACACCCAGGCATGATTTTTTCTCAGTTTCAGGTATTTTTTTCGTTTTTTCATCCGGTTTGTTTCTTCGCTCATAGCACCGCCCCTTTCCTTCATAGTATACCATGAAACACGGCTGATGTCAATGTTTCCGTGAAACCAGGCTCATGCAGCAGTGCTGCAAAAGGGCAAAAAATTGGCCGGACAGCGAAACCGTCCGACCCCAATTTAGAAAGGGTATTATGAAGAAAAGCGATGTATGACCAAGGCAGTGAAGCCTTGTTCACGAAGTGTCAGCCGGAGCAGCTCCGGGGTTCCTCATCGGCAGCCGGGTGATCTCACCCGACCGGTAAGAAGCAATGCGTACTTCTACCCGGCGTACCGGAGGTGTAATCAACTTGTTCGGTCAACTGTCCCGGTAACCATGCCCTCGTGAAAGAGGGCACAGCAATCGGGAAGAAACAGAAGATGATGATAAAGAAACAGTCAAGTTTAAAACGATGGAAAAAATAAAGCAAAAACCAAGGAAAATTAAAGTAAAAAAGTAGTAAAAACGCAATATTCTATCGAAAATATATCATGAATTGTGAACCGAAACCGCAGTTCCGTGTTTACAGTATTTATTTTAACAGATTGTTCAAGATGACACAACCCACAATTTGACGAAAGAGTGGATAAAATGAAGAAGTTTCAAAAGCAATTTTTAAAAGCAAATGCAGCACACACGATACATCGCCAAATCTGATAGATTACATATCACAATTTTACCATTTTTATCAAAACTGTGATAGCACATATATAATAAATGATGTATACTTGAAGTGGTGGTCCGGAACAAAAATGCGCTGATTTGTCTGGACTAATCAAGACCGGCCGCAAGACCGGTTCCGAACAAATTCTCCCGCACCGGTGAGGAAGGGCGGGACACTTCAGAGAGGGGAAGATTTTTATGAACAAGAAAATCCGCAGACGGATCGCATCCATCGCTGCCTGTGCAATGCTGCTGACATCCCTGCCGCTGGCACAGATGCCTGCAATCGCTGCCAACGGCGACCTGCTCGTCAACGAGTCGTTCGACGGCGGCAAGGGCGAGTGGGACACCTATAAGGAGAGCGGCGGCGTCGCAACACTCGGCACAGACGGCGGCCAGCTCGCACTCAAGATCTCCAGCACCGGCCAGAAGACCTATTCTGTCCAGATGTACAAGAGCATCATCCCGCTGTACAAGGGTGCAACCTATCGTCTGACATTCGATATTTCCTGCTCGACCAACCGCTTTGTAGAGTGCATGCTCCAGCAGGCAGGCGGCGACTATACCGCTTATGTATGGAACGGCCTCGACATCGGCCCGAACAAGCAGACCGTTGAGAAAGAGTTCACCATGGAGTATGACGATGACATCATGGCAAAGCTCGTCTTCAACTGCGGCCTTGAGGAGGCAGACGGCGGCCCGCTCCCGGAGCACACCATCTACCTTGACAATGTAAAGCTTGAGGTGCTCAGCGATGTGGAGCATCATTCCGTAACCATGACCTCGCCTTCCATCAAGACCAACCAGGTCGGCTTCCGCACCAACAGCACCAAGACGGTTACCATCAAGGATGCAGGCAGCGCAAGCTCCTTCAAGGTTGTGAATGCCAAGACCGGCCAGGAAGCCTTCACCGGCGATCTGTCCGCTGAGATCAACAATTCCTCCGCAGGCGAGAAGGACAAGGTCGGTGATTTCACCAAGCTGACCACGCCCGGCACCTATTATGTCGAGTGCGGCAGCCTCGGCAAGTCCTATGAGTTCACCATCGGTGACAATGCCTATGATGCAATGCTCGCTGATTCCGTCAAGATGTTCTATCTCCAGCGCTGCGGCTGTGCCGTGCAGGATGCGACCTTCGGCCATCCGGCATGCCACAATTCCCAGGCGACCATCTACCATACCAACCAGAAGATCGACGTGACCGGCGGCTGGCATGATGCCGGCGACTACGGCCGTTATCCGGTTGCTGCTGCCAAGGCTGTGGCTGACCTGCTGTATGCGTATCTCGCAAATCCGAACATGTACAACGACAATCTCGGCATCCCGGAGAGCGGCAACGGCAAGCCCGACATTCTCGATGAGGCCAAGTATGAGATTGACTGGCTGATGAAGATGCAGAACAACGAGGGCGGCGTTTACCACAAGGTTTCCTGTGCCGGCTTCCCGGCGTTCGTAATGCCGGAAGAAGAGAAGGACGAGCTGATCGTAATGCCCGTTTCCACGACTGCAACTGCTGATACCGCAGCCGTATTTGCACTTGCTGCTGAGGCTTATGCAAAGGCCGATCCGGATTATGCACAGAAGTGCCTTGCATGCGCAGAAAAGGCATGGAACTATCTGGAGAACAACGGCCCGCAGCTCTATCTGGCTAACCCGGCTGACATCTCGACCGGTGCCTATGAGGACAAGAGCGATTCCGATGAGCGTTACTGGGCTGCGGCACAGCTCTGGCGTGCAACCGGCAGCGACAAGTACAAGAGCAAGGCCGAAAGCGGCAGCGGCACCACCGGCATGGGCTGGGCGACTGTCGGCGACTACGGCAATATTGCAATCGTGACCTGGGACAAGGTAGACAAGAGCTCCACTGCTTACCAGAACGCAAAGAGCGCCATCGTGAAGGAAGCTGACTCGTTCAAGAGCACTGCAAATTCCAATCCCTACGGTTCTTCCCTGATCAAGTACAACTGGGGCAGCAACATGGATATCGCCAACAACGGTATCATTATGGCACTGGCTGCACAGCTCACCGGTGACAGCTCCTATATGGCAGGTGCTGACAAGCAGCTCAACTACCTGCTCGGTTCCAACCCGAACGGCTACAGCTTCATGACCGGTTATGGTACCGTTTCCCCGCAGAACCCGCACCACCGTCCTTCCGGCTACAAGAAGCAGGCAATGAAGGGCATGCTGGTCGGCGGCGTTGACTCCTCTCTGGAGGACGATGCAGCCAAGGCATACTGCGCCGGCAACCCGCCCGCACTGTGCTATGTGGACAACACCGACAGCTATTCCACCAATGAGATCACCATTTACTGGAATTCTCCGCTGACCTATCTGACGACCCTGACCGCAGGCGCAAAGGCATCTTCCACCGAGGATCCGACCGAGGCACCGACCCAGCCGCAGACCGGTGATGTGCGCTACGGCGATGTCAACTGCGACGGCAGCGTGAACATTCTCGATGTTATCACCCTCAACAAGAACCTCATGATCAACGATCCGATCACCGATCAGGGCAGAAAGAACGCAGATGTTGACCGCAATAACAATATCAATGAGACCGACTCCCTGAATATCCTGAAGTATATCGTTGAGCTGATTCCGTCCCTGCCGGTAGGCGATGCACCTGTAGAGCAGCCGACGGAGGCTCCGACCCAGGCACCGACCCAGGCTCCTACCCAGGCGCCGACGGAGGCACCGACCCAGCCGCAGCAGCAGGGCAACAAGTTCGGCATCCAGGACAAGGGCACCCCGATGCTTGCCAACCAGACGATGGTTTCCGACTTCCGCACCGGCAATGCAGGTGACTTCTTCGCATCCGACGGCC
>JAFXOO010000491.1 GCA_017528675.1 Oscillospiraceae bacterium
CAGGGCGTTCCGCTTGCACCGGGTGCCAACCCCATGCACGGCAGAGATGTCAACGGTGCTGTTGCATCGCTCTCCTCTGTTGCAAAGCTGCCCTTCCGCCATGCGCAGGATGGCATCTCGAACACCTTCTCCATCGTACCGGATGCGCTGGGCAAGAATACCAGGATCTTTGCGGGCGATCTTGACCTTGACCGTCTGGCTCAGGAGGCACTGGAAGAAGATGATGACTGAACCGCAGATTCCTCAGGATATGGATCCTGATGCACTCGTGGCACTGCTTGATGCGCTCTGCGCCTCCGGCAGCGAGCACATCAATCTGACCATCGGCAAAGAAACCAGAGTTCAGACCGTGAACAGCACCGAATGCTGCAAGCCCGGTGCATGTTCGATTCCGACGCTGGGCGATGACCCGGACGAAGAAGCACTTTGACCCCTATCACCTAAGGAGGTACCATATGGAACAGAATCAGATCAATGAACAGCAGGTGGATAATCTCGTGGAACTGCTTGACGGCTATGTACAGAAGGGCGGCCATCACCTGAATGTCAATGTATTCACCCGTGAAACGCTGCTGGATGCGCAGGCGCATCCGGAAAAATACCCGCAGCTCACCGTGCGTGTCTCCGGCTATGCAGTCAACTTCATCAAGCTGACCAAGGAGCAGCAGGACGATGTCATCTCCCGCACATTCCACGATAAGATCTGAGCGATTCCGTCGGCAGGGCGGTGACTGCCCTGCACCCACATCATAATGCTATGAAAAACAGCTCCGATGCCATTGCAAAGGAGCTGTTTCTATAAGGCAACACCGCACAAAGCCCGCCAGCTCTGTGCGGTATTGCCATAAGGAGAAATCATGATTGGCTATATCCATTCCACAGAATCCTTCGGCACGGTTGACGGGCCTGGGGTTCGATTCGTCATCTTCTTCCAGGGCTGCCCGATGCGCTGTCTGTACTGCCACAATCCCGACACCTGGACGCCGCAGTCC
This sequence comes from Oscillospiraceae bacterium, assembly GCA_017528675.1. GTDB lineage: Bacteria > Bacillota > Clostridia > Oscillospirales > Ruminococcaceae > UBA3855. Next base: position 993 of record JAFXOO010000491.1, read on the forward strand.
GGCAGGGAGATGACCGCCGGTGAACTGCTGGCCATGTTCGAGCGGAACAAGGCGTTCTATAAAAGCGGCGGCATCACAGCCACCGGCGGGGAACCCATGCTACAGCTCCCCTTCCTGACGGAGCTTTTTGAGGAAGCAAAACGCCGGGGCATTCACACCTGCCTTGATACCTCCGGCATCTGCTTTTCCCCGGAGCATCCGGAGCAGTACGAGGCGCTCCTACAGGTCACAGACCTCGTCATGCTCGACATCAAGCACATTGACGACGCACGCCACAGGGCGCTCACCGGGCATTCCAACCGGGGTATCCTCGCATTTGCGCAACATCTGAGTGATCGGGGCGTCCCGCTCTGGATCCGGCATGTCATTGTCCCCGGCTGGACAGACGATCCGGCAGAGCAGGAAGCGCTGGGCTGGTTCCTTGGAGGGCTGCACTCGCTCAAGGCACTCGACTGCCTGCCGTATCACGATCTCGGCAAGCACAAATATGAGGCACTTGGCATCCCCTATCCCCTGCCAGACACGCCGCCCGCTGCCCCGGAAACCGCAGCAGAAGCCCGCAGCCGCATCATCAGAGGCATCAAAAAACGTCTGCGAGAGTCAGCTTGTCGATAGCGTCCTTTTTCTGGTGCTGGGCGCCCCCTCCGCCGCCATTCGGCGGCACCTCCCCCGTTGGGGGAGGTCTATATTGCGGGGGCTTCGCTCCCTGCACCCTGATCGGGGCTGCCGCCCCGAACCCTGCAACAGCTCTTTTTTGACAGACTGACGCCTGCAAGAGCAGGCGAAGGCATAAAAACAGCGCCCTCCGCTTTTCCGTGGACGGCTGTATTGACAAAATATCCGCCAATGTGCTATAATGACAATAGACATCCCAATCTTACAGAAAAGGAGGGCGATCCATGAAACTACAGATCCCGCAAAAAACCGCCGGAGCACTGCGCAGAAGCTCCTTGCAGCAGATGCAGCCGAGGGTACGGAATGCCCTGACCAAACAGACCGTGATTCAGCTTAACAGCAGGGTCCGGCAGCAGCAGCCGGTTCCCCCGCAATACCAGCAGCCGCAGCGTCCTGCACCGCAGCCGGTTCCCCCACAGTACCAGCAGCCGCAGCGTCCTGCACCGCAGCCCGCTCCCCCGCAGTACCGGCAGCCACAGCGTCCTGCACCGCAGCCGGTTCCCCCGCAGTACCAGCAGCCGCAGCGTCCTGCACCGCAGCCCGCTCCGTCAGTGCCTGCAATCCCACGCATGACGATCCCGGAGCTCCCGAATCTGCTCCGGAAGGGACAGAAAGCCCCCCTCAACGGTGCAACACGGCTGAAGCTCTGCTTCGGGTGGAATGTCAGCAACAACCAATGCGATATTGATGCATCGGCATTTCTCGTCACCGGAAACGGAAAAGTGCCCGGCGATGACTGGTTTGTTTTTTACAGCCAGGAGACAAGCCCGGACGGCAGCGTGCATTTTGCACTGGATCCTACGCACAAAGACCGTGAGATCATCGAGGCCGATCTGACAATAGACAGCGCAAGCGTCGATGTTAAAGGCAGATGGGGCATCAAGGCTCTGCCGAAAGACGAAAAGCTCACGATCAGGAATTCCGAAATAAATGCCGACAGCACCGATG
>JAFXOO010000053.1 GCA_017528675.1 Oscillospiraceae bacterium
CACTCAAAGACATCGAGCGCCGATTTCGCATCCGAGCACTTCGACAGGAAGGCATAATACCCGCCGTTCTGCACCACCTTGAAGCGCTGGCCGTCTGCTCCCGTATCCGTCCGGAGTTCAACATTCGTGCCGTCCGCTGCATTGCTGTCCGCCACGGTGATCACCTTGGACTCGTCACCCAGTGATGCAATCCGGCACCATCCGTCCGCATCAGCGATCAGACGGAACTGCTGTGCAAACAGCCCGTTGACCTCCCACTGCTGGATGTTTGTGCCGTCATCCGTCTTGCCATTCGGCAGATCGAACGACATGCCGCTGTTTTTGTTGATGATGAAATAGCTCACGCCGGAGAGCAGGTCGGTATCACCGAGCCGCATCCCCTGACCGGGCTCCCCGACAGAATCCCAGTTGAATACAAGGTCGTTCTGTGCATTGGTATAGTCACCGTTGAAGCTGCGCTCCTGCCCGTTGAATGCGGTGGTTTTGGCACCCCAGACGGTCTGGTTATTGTTCCCGACTGCCGTGAAGCTCATGACATTGGTGCCCTTCTCATTCTTTGCAGCAAGGAAATAGCCCTTGTAGAGCTTGCCGCCGAGCGTGAGTGTTGCCGCAGCGGAATCCGCTGCCTGCTCCCATCTGCCCGCAATATCGCCGGAAATGGTGCCGTCCGCATTCAGCACGATCTTCTGGTAGTTGATGATCTTGCCATCGGTGCTGTTGCCGTGGTTGATGAACTCATACTCACCCGCAATATCTGCCGGATCATAGCCGCTCTCCGCCATCCTGTCCCCGGCATATTCAAACGGTGCCACCACCGGCCAGCCGTCCTCATTGAACCACATGGAATGCACACGCACTTCATGATATTCTGAACCGTCATCAAATCTGGCATGATAGAACAGATACCACTGCCCGTCATCATCCCGCAGCACGGAATTGTGACCGCACGCCATATACGCCTTGTCCAAACAGGAGAACTTGTAGTTGCCCATAACCTTGAGGCCAACGCTGTCCAGGTTGGTGTTCTGTGCCAGCACTGCCGGATTTCCCGCAGGATCCGTGAACGGGCCGAGGGGACTTCTGGAGCGGCTCACACGCATATTATAGCCGCCGTCCGAGAACAGACTGCCGTACACCGTCCAGAGGTAATAATACCCGGTATCGGCGTTGTATTCGATGAACGGGCCCTCGCCGGACTTTCCGTAGCCGCCGGCAATCTTCGTGCCGAAATAGCTGTCCACCATGCGCCCGTCTGCGGTTGTGCCGGACTTGGGATGGATGCAGCGGCCGGTTGCCTTGTCAATCTCCAGCGTAAAGATACCGCCCGACCATGAGCCGTATGTCATGTACATCTTCCCGTCCGTATCTGTGTAGATCGTCGGGTCGATGGCATTCGGAAAGAGCTGGTTGTTGAAATCATGCTTGTTGAACCAGCTATTGTTCATCGTCACCTCGCCGGAAGCGATCAGCTCATCCACATTTGTGGAAGTATACTTCCGGTTGACATTCTTGGTCGCACTTGTGGCATAGCTGTCGTTGTCCGTAAAGCCGGAATAGATCAGCGTGTCCACGAACGTATACGGCCCCTGCACTGTTTTGGAAGCAGCATAGGCAATGACAGAGCGCTTGTATGTCGAGCTCGTGCAGAAGTACATCAGATAGGCACCCTTGCTGCCGTCCGGATTCACATAGTCCGGATTATAGAACACATCCGGCGCCCAGACTGCAAATCCCCCTGCGCAGTCCTCCAGATCCTCGCCCGCCCAGGCAAAGGCCTTCTGGAGATTCTGTGAAAGATTGCCGAATTCGACATTGTTGGTCGTCGCATAGCCGTTGGAAAAGCGATCCCAGTCGATCAGATTGCCCGACTTTGCCGCATCAATATGCGAGCCAAAGACGTAGTAGGTGCTCCCGTCCTTGATGATGGACGGATCATGTACGGACACCCTGCGTCCGCCGGCGCTGGCAGCGATCCCCTGCAAGCCGCTCAGTGTCAACCCCAGCGCAAGCAGAACGGCTGCAATTCTGTGTTTTTTCATTGTGCATCCCCCTTATGTCAGATTGTTATTACAATTATACAACAAACCCGCACACTTGTCTATAGATTTTTGATGCATATTTGTGATATTTTTGGCACTTTTCCATGAGATTTATCCGGACAAGCATATCTTTGCAACAAAAAGCAATTTCTGCATCTTCAATCCGATTCAAATCCATACCCGCCCTGCACCGGGACTTCCCGGCTCTCGATCTCCGTAATCTCAATCCAGCGCCCCCGGTGCAGCTCCGCCACAAGTCTGTCAAGATCTCCCGGCGTTCCCTCCGCTTCCATCTCCACGGTACCGTCGTAATTGTTCCGCACCCATCCGCTGATGCCGTACTGGCGGGCGATGCAGCAGGCGTTCCAGCGGAAGCCCACGCCCTGCACCTGGCCGTGGAAGATCATATGTCTGCGTATTTTTTGCATTGTACACCTCTCAGAA
>JAFXOO010000492.1 GCA_017528675.1 Oscillospiraceae bacterium
CAGCCTGCTGCCGCATGGTTCAGCGCCTGTCCGCTGGAAAAATCAACGAACTTGCGGGCTGCTGCCTTTTTCGTGCAGCCACAGTGCGTTATAGACCTTGTGAAAGACCATCTGATTCGGTGCATAACGGTAATCGGCAAAAACAAACACCCCGTCACCGAACAGATACTCATGGATTGCCGCTGCACAGCCTGCGCTCAGGCTGCGGCCATCCTCACACTGACAGATAATGTCCCTGCCCTCACGGGCTGCTTCCAGGATGAAGGCGGCCAGCGCATCGGCTTCCGGAAAATAGGAGCCGTAGTTGACCTTGTGCTCGGCGGTGGCATCAAAGCTGATGTCATCGAGCGGTATCTGGAAGACCTTCAGCTTCGCCCATTCAGTGAAGGGGATCATCCGTGGCTTTTCGCCCTCCTCCGGCGGGTCATAGAAGCTGATGACGACTGTATTGGCCGGGAAATTTGTCCGCAGGAGCTTTATGATTGATTTACGGGAATGGATCGTAATATTCATCTTTGTGTTCCATCCTGCTTTATTCTGGGGACAGGATCACAGGAAAACAGACAGTTTTCCTGTGATTCTGACATAATACGACAAAACTGACTTATTCGTACAGCGGGAATCTGGTGCAGATTTCGGTCACGCCTGCACGGATTTCATCGGCCTTATTCTCAAAGTCGGTTGCGCAGAGGTAGATATACTCAGCGATCTTTTCCATTTCCTCCACGCCGAGGCCTCTGGTGGTGACTGCCGGGGTACCGATGCGGATACCGCTGGTCACGAACGGGCTCTGCGGGTCGTTGTGGATGGCGTTCTTGTTGACGGTGATGTAGACCTCATCGAGTCTGTGCTCAAGTTCCTTGCCGGTGATGCCGAACGGACGCAGATCCACGAGCATCAGGTGGTTGTCGGTGCCGCCGGATACGAGGTTGAAGCCACGCTTTACGAGGCCGTCTGCCAGTGCCTTTGCATTCTCGACGATGCGTCTCTGGTAATCCTTGAACTCAGGCTTGAGTGCTTCACCGAAGCAGACTGCCTTGGCTGCGATGACATGCATCAGCGGGCCGCCCTGGGTGCCGGGGAAGATGGCGGAATTGATCTTCTTGGCGAGGTACTCGTTGTTGGTCAGAATCAGGCCGCCTCTCGGACCACGCAGGGTCTTGTGGGTGGTGGTGGTGACGATATCGGCATACGGTACCGGGGACTCATGCTGGCCGGCTGCCACCAGGCCTGCGATGTGTGCCATATCGACCATGAGCAGGGCACCGACGGCTCTTGCGATCTCGGACAGACGCTTGAAGTCGAGGGCTCTCGGATAGGCAGAGGCACCGGCTACGATCAGCTTCGGCTTGTGCTTGTTGGCGAGCTTGTAAACGGCATCATAGTCGATGACCTCGGTCTCGTCATTCAGACCGTAGGCCACGAAGTTGAAGTACTTGCCGGAGAGGTTGGCAGGGGAGCCGTGGGTCAGGTGGCCGCCGTCTGCGAGGCTCATGCCGAGCACGGTGTCACCGGGCTGGAGTGTTGCCACATAGACTGCGGTATTGGCCTGTGCGCCGGAATGGGGCTGTACATTGGCATACTTTGCGCCGAACAGCTCGCAGGCACGGTCAATGGCGATCTGCTCCACGATGTCCACACACTCGCAGCCGCCATAGTAACGCTTGCCCGGATAGCCCTCTGCGTACTTGTTGGTGAGGACGCTGCCCATTGCGGCCATGACTGCCGGGGAGACGATGTTCTCGGAGGCAATCAGCTCAAGGTTGCGCTTCTGGCGGGCGAGCTCCTTCTGCATGGCAGCACCGACTGCCGGATCAACGGATTCTACATAACCGATGGTGTCGATCAGATCTTTGTACATGGGTAAAACTCCTTTGTCTTCGTATTTTTTGCCTTGCGGAGACTTGGCCGCAGGGCGATACAATTTTATTATACACGATTCCCGGACAGAATGCAAGAGGTTTTGTGTATTTTTTTACAGATCACTGATCTGCTCGTAAATATCCTGCATTCTCATGTCGGTGTCGGCAATGGTCTGTGCCAGTTCCCGGAGCTCCTCCTTGAGGGCAGTGGGGACGGTGGCTTTGGTTTTATAGTGAAGCTGGTGCTCAAGGGCGGCCCAGAAGTCCATAGCGATGGTACGGATCTGGATTTCGACCGGCACCTCCCGCCGGCTGGTGGACAGATGTACAGGCACCATGATAATCATATGGTAGC
>JAFXOO010000493.1 GCA_017528675.1 Oscillospiraceae bacterium
GACCTCTATTGCCTGATCGATCATATCTGCATCACCATCGAGCTCAAGCTCCGGCTCAGCCTGCTTTTCCTCAGGCGTGCTGACCGTGAGCTGGTCAACGGCTGCGATGATGTTCTCATCGTACTCGCTTTCAGACTGGGATTTGATAAAGTTCACAACTTTCACGATCTCTGCTGTCGAGACATAGCAGCCCTGCACACGCACGGGCTTGGGCTGGCCGTTCGGCAGATACAGCATGTCGCCGTTGCCGAGGAGCGTCTCTGCACCGCCTCTGTCCAGAATGACACGGGAATCAATCTGGGACTTGACGTACAGGCCGATACGGCTCGGAACATTTGCCTTGATCAGACCCGTGATGATATTCGTGGTCGGACGCTGCGTAGCGATGATCAGATGCATGCCCGCTGCACGGGCAAGCTGTGTCAGGCGGCAGATCGCATCTTCGACTTCCTTGGAGGAGGTCATCATCAGCTCGGCAAGCTCGTCGATACAGATAAGAATCTGCGGCATTTTCTGCAAATCGGGATCGTCCTTGCAGAGTGCGTTGTATTCGCCCAGATTTCGCACGCCGTTCTTGTCAAAGACTTCGTAGCGCTTGATCATTTCCTGCACGGCCCAGTTGAGCGCACCGGCTGCCTTCTTCGGGTCGGTGACAACGGGAATGAGCAGGTGCGGGATGCCGTCATAGACACGGAACTCAACGATCTTCGGGTCAATCAGGATGAGCTTGACCTCCTCCGGACTTGCATGGTACAGGATACTCATAATAATGGAGTTCGTGCAGACGGACTTACCGGAGCCGGTCGCACCGGCGATGATCATATGCGGCATTTTCGCAATATCACCGATGATGACTTTACCGGCGATGTCCTTGCCGACACCGAATGCAAGCTTGCTCTCGGATTCTGAGAATTCCTTCGATTCAAGCAGTTCCCGGAGGGATACCATATCCCGGTGCGCATTCGGCACCTCGATGCCGACGGCAGGCTTACCGGGGATGGGCGCTTCGATACGCACACCCTCTACGGCAAAATTCAGCGCAATATCATTGGCAAGGCTCGTGATCTTCGAGACTTTCACACCGGCGGCAGGCTGCACCTCGTAGCGTGTGACAGACGGACCACGGGCAATGTTCGTGATGCGGGCTTCAACGCCGAAGCTTTCGAGCACCTGTTGCAGGAGATCCGCCTTTTCACGCAGCTCCTGCGCTGCGCCAGGGTCATTGGCATGAGATTTGCCCTTGTTGAGGAATTCAAGCTTCGGCATCTGATAGACTCTGCCGGAGACAGCATCCTTCTGCTGGCTGACCTCATCGGCAATGGCGAGCATGGCCTCAAGCTTTTCTTCTTCCTTGGTCTTTTTCCTGGGCTTTTCGGGCTTTTCAAGATCCACTGTCTGATCGGTCGCCTGCCGGATCAGCTTCTCAAGCTCCTCGTCTGCCGGGTCAGGCATCGGCTCGGAGAGCGGCGCAGGATCCGTCATCTCAATGTAATCCGTAAGCAGCATATCCTCCTGCGGTTCTGCGGGGGGAAGCTCATCCGGCATGGGAATATCAATCAGGAACTGGGGTTCGGGCGGATTCTTCGCTGTCTTGCGGACAGGCTTTTTCACGAGACTAAGCGCTTCCTCCTCGGCAGACTGATCCGCCTGTGCACGCTCCTCCCGGACATGCTCCTCCTCTACCTCGGTCTCAAATTCATCAAGCAGCTCGGCATTCTCCCGGTCTTCCTCAATGAATTCCCGCACACGGCGGAACGGTGCGGAGATAAAATTCAGAATATCCGAAACGCCCTTTTTTGTGACGATCATGATGCTGACGAACAGCAGCAGACAGATCGTGATCTTCGAGCCGACATCTCCGAGCAGCTTTTGCAGCGGATAGGCCACAATGCTGACCATGCCGCCTCCGCCCCAGTTGACACCTTCCTCATAGAGCATTTTCAGCGAATCATTGAGCGTTGCCTCCTGGAGCCGGCCGCCGCCGAACATGATCTCGATAAACCCGCTCAGGAAGGTCGTGAGCAGCAGCACATCCATGCTGTTCTTAATGAGCTTCTGCGGGGTCTCATCCTTGTCGATCATCAGTGCAATGTAACACAGCGCAGGCGGAATCAGCAGCAGCGGCAGCCCGAAAAATCCCTTGACTGCCTTATGCAGCATCAGCCATCCGCTGCTGCCCTGCACAAGCGCAAGCAGCAGAATCAGAATCGCCGCAGCAAACAGAATCACAGAATAAATCTGGTTGGTCGCCCCATACCTGCTGCGATAGGGCGGGGCAGGCGGCTCCTTCGTGAGCTTTGCCGGCTTAGGCTCGGCTGTTTTCGTCTTTTTTTCCGTGCCGGCACTCTTTTTCTTTTCTGCCAATGTTGTATCCTTTCTCTGGTGCCTGCGGTGGCAGGCGATTATGTGTTTGCCGGCTCCGGATAGCGGGGCGGCAGTGTTTCAATGAGCTCATAGAGAGCGCTGATCGCATCGCTGAGCGTGCCGATCTGTCCGATCAGGCCAAGCTCCACCGCCTGCTCGCCGGACAGCACGGTACCGACATCGGTCGCAAGCTCCTCGGTGTTGGTCATGAGCTGCCGCAGCTTCCGGGATGAAATCCGGCTCCGGCGGGTGACAAAGCTAATGATCCGCTCCTGGATACGATCTATATAAGTCAGACTTTGCGGAACGCCAAGCACCATGCCGTTCATCCGCACCGGATGGACAGTCATGGAGGCAGACGGGACAATAAACGAACGCATGGCACTCACGGCAAGCGGTACACCGATGGAATGACCGCCGCCGACGACCAGCGATACGGTCGGGGTCTGCATGCCGGCGATGAGCTCCGCAATGGCAAGACCAGCCTCCACATCGCCTCCGACCGTATTGAGAACGATGAGCAGTCCCTCTATGCTTCTGTCCTGCTCGATGGCAACCAGTGCAGGGATGATGTGCTCATATTTGGTAGTTTTGTTCTCGGAGGACAGCACAAAATGCCCCTCCACCTGGCCGATCACGGTCAAGCAGTGAATCAGGTGCCTTGCATCCTGTGGCCGGACGCTGCCGGTCTCCTCAATGAGGGCGCTTTCTGCAAGCTGCTCCTGTGCTTCCTCGGTCTCTGCCGGCTGTTCGTCCGGTGAACGATATTCTCCGCAGTACATATATGCCAACGCCGCCTTTCTGTAAACTATCCTACAGATAGTATGCAGCTTCCGGCGTGCTGTTATACAACAGATGGGCATAGATACGCATAATACTATTATACCAAAATGCACCAGC
>JAFXOO010000494.1 GCA_017528675.1 Oscillospiraceae bacterium
CTGCTGCTTATTCTCATCTTGTGCATCGCACGCTCTTGCAGCAAGCAGAAGGAGCCTGAGCCGGCTGCCACTTCTGTGATTGATCCGGTAGAGACAGAACCCGTCACCGAAGCAAAGAAGGATAACAGCAAGGCTGTTTTCCTCAGCCCGTCCAATGACGCCGAAAAGGTCTTTGCCTGTGATGAAAGCGTTACCGAGAAGTCTGCTATGGCTGATCTTGCAGATGCCGTCCGGATTCTCCTGGAAACAGACGGCTATACCGTCTATATCAGCGACCCCGAAGACAATGTCAAGGACAAGGTTACCAAGGGCAATGAACTTGGCTGCGGCGCCTATGTGGCACTGCACACCTATGAGAGCGATGTGCCCGGCTCTGAGACCGGCCCGCAGGTCACCTGCAACGATGCCGTGACCGGCAGCCGTGCACTGGCTGAGAATATCTATAACCGCATCAATGAGCTGACCGAGGAAGACGGCAACGGCTTTATCCAGCGTGAGCGGTACGAAATCATGAACAACCGCTATCCCTGCTGCTCCATTGAGATTGATGCACACGACAATTACGAGACTTCCCAGTGGATGCTCGACAACAAGGATGCTCTTGCCAAGGCCATCAAGAACGGCATTACGGCATATCTCAATGCGGCTGAAAGCGGCTATTCCAGCTCCGATGAGAGCGAGGGTGCTGACGTTGCAGGTGACGGCGCTGACGTTGCAGGTGAGGGCGCTGATGTTGCAGGTGAGGGCGCTGATGTTGCAGGTGAGGGCGCTGATGTTGCAGGCGAGGGCGCTGATGTTGCAGGCGAGGGCGCCGGAGGCGAAGCCGAATGACCGGCAAGCGCAATTACCAGCGTGAAATGGATGAGATGTTGCATGCGTCGGAGACCCCGGCGCATGTTCTGCTGCATGCCTGCTGTGCACCGTGCTCAAGCGCCTGTCTCGAACGGCTCGCAGAGCGCACGAAAATCACGCTGTTTTTCTACAACCCGAATATTCTCCCGGAGGAGGAGTACCGCTTCCGCCTTGCAGAGCTGCACCGGCTGATTGCAGAGATGCCGCTGCCGGGGGAACCGGTCACGATTCTGGAAGGGCGCTATGATCCGGAGCGGTTCCTTGCCTTTGCCGCTGCTATGGCAGACCTCCCGGAGCGCAGCGAACGCTGCCGGCAATGCATCCGGCTGCGGCTCACGGAGGCTGCACTTGCCGCAAAGGAAATCGGTGCGGATTATTTTGCCACCACCCTGACGCTCAGCCCGCACAAGGATGCACCGTTCATCAATGAAGCCGGCTCTGCCATCGCCGCTCAGACGGGTGTTGCCTATCTTCCGTCGGATTTCAAGAAGCAGGAGGGCTATAAGCGCTCCATCGAGCTCTCAAAGCAATACGGGCTGTATCGCCAGAATTACTGCGGATGTCCTTTCAGTAAACGTGGGGAGGATAAAGAATGAAAAAACCGGAGCACTCCATTTTTGGGGTGCTCCGGGTCTTTTTTTGGGGGGCTTGCAGCCTCCCTGCACAGGGCTATTTTTGGAGCGGGTGCACCGCTCCCCCTGCCCAGAGGGTGCCCTCGTCGGCACCCTCTGGACTCCCGGACGGCAGGGTTGCACCCTGCACCTGCTTTGGGTGCAGTTGGGAATTGCTGCGCATGCTGCCGCTGCGACCGCTCCTTGCGGAGCGGCGGCGGAATAGATGGTACCGGGTGCGGTTCGGAGCATGGGCAGCCTAACAGATGAGGGTCGGCTTGGCGGCATCGCTGCGCTCGCCGCAGGATTGGCTGCGATGTGCTAAGATGCTTAGCAATGCGGCTTTGCGAAGCATTGCCGCATTACGGGCGGTGAAATAGTGCATTGTAATCCTCGAAGCAGCTCAGCAGCGGGGCTCCCCCGCTTCGGCTACGGTGTACATCTGGGCGGCGTCTGCTTTGGTGGCGTGTTCGGTGACTGTGGTCACACGCACTCTGACCGGGCGCTGTCCCATCTGGATTTCGAGAATATCGCCCTCTTTTACATCATAGGACGCACGGGCAATCTTGCCGTTGACCAGCACCTTGCCGGCATCACATGCCTCATTGGCAACGGTGCGGCGCTTGATGAGCCGGGAGATTTTGAGATATTTGTCAAGACGCATAGGAGCCTCCTGTTCTGCTGCATAGCGCAGCACAATGGTATCGGGCGCCGGAATCCGGCACATCCCGTCAGGAAAAGCAGCGCCGCTGCGAGAGCGGGCACTGCTTTCACACTGTGTTGCCTTTACTTCTTCTTGCCGCCCTTAGCCTTGGCAGACTTCTTGGCAGCGGGCTTCTTGGCAGCCTTTGCCTCCTTGGGGTTGACAGCCTCCTTCAGACCTCTGCCGGCCTTGAATGCAGGTGCCTTGCCTGCCGGGAGCTGAATCGGCTCGCCGGTTCTCGGATTCAGGCAGCGCTTCTCGGCACGGTCACGCACATCAAATGTACCGAAGCCGGTCAGTACGACCTTGTCACCCTCAGCGAGTGCCTCACGGATGGCATCGAAAATGAAGCAGACATCTGCCTCGGCATCCTTCTTCTTGCGGTCACGGGCCTTTGCGTACATTGCGATCAGTTCAGACTTAGTCATAATAGTTCCTCCTGTTTTATGATTTGTTTTGGGTATCCTTGGTCAGGGAAGCGCCGGTCTACAGAGAAACCGGCAATGGGGTAGCTCCCTTCTGCTTCCCGAAGCACTGTGTCAGCAATTTCCTCAGTGCGTTTTTAGGGCAACACCGCACAGAGCTGGTGGTGCAGATGTGCAGCCAGATTTTTCGTCAGATTGTATAGAAATGACGCCGCTGGGCTGGCGCCCAGCAAGGAATTTCTGTGCAAGATGACGGAAAAGATGCAAGCAGATGC
>JAFXOO010000495.1 GCA_017528675.1 Oscillospiraceae bacterium
CACGAACACCCCACCGAGCTTCACGCCCTGTTCGTGGATCACGTCCGTGACCCGTTTCAGACCGGCTATCTCGAACTCGCCGAGAATGGTCGGCACATAGACCGTGCTGCACTCCTGGATAATCGTCCTGACCTCTTCGCTCAGTGTAGGTGGCAGATCAAAGAGAATGTACTGGTAGCTATCCCGGATACTATCCGGTATGCTCTGATAGCGCTCCCATGTCGTATGGGAAATGTTCTCGTAGGCAGTCGGTAGGATCGCCTCCGTCACTTGACTTGTCAGAAAGAAAGAGAAGCAGTTTTCCTGTGTATCGCAGTCCACGACCAACACGCTCCGTCCTGCTTTCTGCATACCGTATGCCAGATTGATGACGGACGTGGTTTTCGCCACACCGCCCTTATTATTAAAAACGCCTATTTTGCGTGGCCTCATTGTGTAATCATGCCTCCCTGTCTGCAAACTTGTACAGCACCCTTGTATTGCCCCATTCATGAAAACCGGCATCCAGATACGGCTGCCAGATCTCCCGGTTGATGTTTTCTTCCGGATAGCTTTCACCCGGACGCCGCATTCCTGTGATGATCCTATGCTGTTCCTTCGTCAGTACCAAATGCAGTTTCTCCGGATCGTACTGACCACTGAAAACACGATCCGCTATAGTAGCTTGCGTCAGCTTTGCAACTTCCCCCATAACACGCCCAGAGGATGTCTGCTTCTGCTCATGCGGCAGCGGTTTAGGATAGTAGGACAGAATATCCGGGAAGACATGCAGATGTGAGAAAACACTCATCGGGATCCCGGAAAGAATAGCAGGAAGCATGGATGGATCCTCGACTTTGACCTCTTGGATATAGAAGTGGTCGATTCCAAAGACGGTGTTTTCAATACAAAGCGGGCCGTTATTCTCTAAGAGCGCGGATACCACATAGCCAAGATCAAAGCTAACGTCATCACAGAAAAGGTTCATGATTTCATCACGTTCCGTTACATTTTCGGGAGTCAGCAGTTCAATCTCACGCCCCAGAACGAGAATACCTTTAATACTTCCGATTGGCGTACCGACGGGTAGCTTTTTCTTGTTTTGATCCGTTTCACCAGTATATAGATCAATATCGCACTTGATGATTGCGCTGCCAATATCAGTGGTCATAGGCTCATTTTCGATATTGTGCGTGGACGCCTCATTAAAATAGGTATAAATATTCTGCATAAAAGCTCCTTTCAGTGTTTGGGAATAAAAAGCAGCCCGAAAATCAGGCTGCTATCAGTCCTATTCAGTTAATCGGGCAATACATGACGTTTACCCCCAGTTCCTTTGCAGATTCCTCTATATCGGGTATACACCCCTCCTTCCCGCAGATTACCACCGCATTGCACTGCTCGATCATCCGCTGTGCCGCCAAGCTGTAGCAATCCTCCCGATACCAAGTACAACCAAGCTCCACGCTGTCCGCCTTCTCATGCAGGGCGAAATATCGGTCACGAACATCCTCCGACCAATGGACAGCTTGTTCCTCGAACGGCATGATGATATGCAGCTCAATCGGATTGAACTGCTTTAGCAGCGCAACCGCCTCCGCTGCCCATAGCGGGATCCCATACTCACAGTTGGTATAAAAGCTGTCATAGCCCTGCGTGTAAAGCGCCTGCACCAGCTCAAACACCTTGCGTTTCATGATGCGCAGGGGTTCTTCCGCTTCATTCCTGTATTTCGCCTGAACCTCGTCACCATAGGATATAATTGCACAAATCATATTCAAGGCTCTCCTTTTGCATTCTCATGCATTTCATGGTATAATGGGGATACATGTTTCGCAAAATTTAGTATTTCATGAAACGCAGCTCATATCGACCGAAACTGCGTTTCTTTTCAAGCCCGGTCCGACGGACGATGACAAACACCTGACCATCAGGCAGGACGATCCAGCAGTTTCATGCACGCACGCTTCCGATCCAGCGAAGTATGGACGTAGCGGTTCAACGTCAGCTCGATCGAACTGTGACCGAGGATCTCCGAGAGCGTCTTTACGTCAAAACCGAGTGCGATGCAGTCCGAGGCAAACACATGACGCAGGCTATGGAAATGCACTGACGGCAAATTTGCGTTTTGCAGCAGCTTGGCAAAGCGGTACTGCATGGTACGGGGCTCGACCGGTTTGATTGTACCGGACAGGACAAAGCAATCAGGCTTCCCGGCGAACTTCCGGAGCATTGCACATACACACGCCGGAATCGGGATCTCCCGGACAGACTTGTGGCTCTTGGGTTCAGTGATCAAGATGCTGGTGCGGCGCTCGCCCTGCGGCTGCTGCACCCGCTGAATGGTTTTTCTGACGGACAAAAGCCGTTTTTCGAGGTCAATATCTGCCCATTGCAGCGCACACAGCTCACCAATGCGGATGCCTGTGTAAACGGACAGTGCCACGCCCATCGTGGTCAGGCTCGGATTCGCCGTAAGATAGGCTTTCAGGCTGCTAAGCTGCTCCGCATTGAGCAGCACTGGCTCCGGCTTCCGGCACTTCGGCAACACGATGCCATCCAGCACATTCCGCACATGGTACTCCCGGATGGCGTAGCGGAACATGGACTTCATGAGGACGATAATGTCCGCTACATAGCGAGGAGACAGCCCGTCACTGAGCTTCCGGCTGATGAAATCGTAGATCATCCGGCTGTTCATGCGGCTGCACAGGACGTTTCCGAAGGCTGGCAGGATGTGCTTTTCCAATTTCATGCGATAATTGGCAATCGTCGAGGCTTTCAGCCGGAGCTTCGCCTGTTGCAGCCATTCCACGGTCAGTTCCCGGACGGTCATTTCCGTTACTGTATCGTCCATAGGCTGCCGTGACAGGAGCAGCTTATACTCGGCTTCTTCCCGAGTTTTCCCGTAGACAGAGTGGTATCTGCGCCGTCCTGCATCGTCCGAACCGAGAGGAATGCGTGCTTCCCAGCGCCCATCCTTGCGGTGATAGATATTTGCCATTGTTTCCCTCCAATTTCGACAAAAGCTGTCAAGATCTGACAGCTTTCTCTCTTGCGTTTTCTCTCAATTTGTGGTATGATCATAGTATCGCAAAATACTAAATTTTGCGAAATGAAAGTGGATGAGCCGCTATGTCATGAGATATTTCTTTTTCCTGA
>JAFXOO010000496.1 GCA_017528675.1 Oscillospiraceae bacterium
CTTTGTCAAGCTATTGACATTGCGAGTCACCGAAAGGAGAATCATCATGAACTGCAATGCCAACAAGAAGCCCACCCCCCAGGAGCTCCACGCAGCCCTCAAGCTGATTGAACTGCTCTACCTCCGGGGTGAGATTCCCCACCACGTCTACCGCAACATCCTCGCCGACTATTATGGCCAGGACATCAGTATCCTGGCTACCCCGTGTCACCCCATCGGTGACACGGAACAGGTGGCAATATGACTGGCGGCAACACATCGGAGACACGGGACGTGGCCATCTACGCCCGGGTCTCCACCGAGCACGAAGCGCAGCTCTCAGCTCTGGACAACCAGCTTGACTGGTACCGTCCCCTGCTGGCGCAGCACCCCGCGTGGCACCTCGTCCGTACGTATGTGGACGAGGGCATCACCGGCACATCGGCCAACAAGCGTCTGCAGTTCCTGCGGATGCTGGCTGATGCACGGAAAGGGAAATTTGACCTCATTCTCATCCGTGAGGTCTCCCGCTTCGCACTTAACACCGTTGATACGCTTCAGTATACCCGACAGCTCAAAGCGATCGGTGTCGAGGTCTACTTCATCAACGACAATATCCGTACCTTTGACGGAGACGGAGATCTGCGCCTGACGATCATGCCGACACTGGCTCAGGACGAGAGCCGGAAGACTTCTATCCGTGTCAAAAGCGGTCAGCAGACCTCAATGGAGAACGGCGTCTACTATGGCAACGGCAACATCCTCGGCTACGATCGGGTCGGCAAGGAGCTGATCATCAACCTCGAGCAGGCACGGACAGTGCGCAGGATCTATGACCTCTATCTCAGTGGTACGAATCCAACATCAGCAAGATACTGAAGAACCCGTTCTATGCAGGTATACTGGAATATCACAAGCAGTTTGTCCCGAACTTTCTGGAGCAGAAGAAGGTCAACAACTTCGGCGAAATCGAACGCCTCCGTGTCAGGGGCAGACATACACCGATCGTAACGGAGGACAAATTCAATCGTGTGCAGGAAATGATGCAGGCCAAGCGCCTGCAGAATCCCGCCAACAAGACCGGGCGAAGAAGCATCTGCAAGAAGCCGCCGCTCGATGTCTGGTGCAAGCTGCTGGTCTGTTCCTGCGGCTGCACCTTCAATCGGACTGTCTGGCATACCATTTCCACCGGTGCTCAGTACGGCTATGCCTGCTACTCGCAGATCCGCAACGGCACGATCCACACCCGCCTGAACAAAGGGCTTCCCATCGAGGGCTACTGTACCTCGCAGATGATCCCCGGCTGGAAGCTCCAGATGATGGCCAAGCACCTGTTTCAGCGGTTTCTCAAGGATACCGACCGCATTCTCCAGCTTGCTAAGGAGATGCTGGCGAAGCACCTCCGGGACAAGGATGAAGCCGAGGACAACACAGCCCTGCTTGAGAAGAAGCAGGCGGAGCTGTCCAAGCTGGAAAAGCGCCTGAACAATCTCATCTCCATGCGGGCAGACGGCGAGATCGACAAAGCGCAATTCCTGCGCATGAAGGCGGAAATTGACGAGCGGATGCAAGCCGTGACCGAGCAGATCACAAAGCTCGCTCCCCCGGAAAGCTCTGCTGAAGAGATCCCCGACTATGACGAGCGGCTCACGATCCTGGGAGACAAGCTGGAGCAATACCTGGTGTTTGACTCTGACGAGGACATTCCCGAGCCGATCATCGAGGCTTTTGTGGAGAAGATCGTCGTCAGCGCTGATACATTTGCATGGTACCTGCTGTACATCGGCGAAGAGCCACTGTCCGAGGAGCAGACTGCGCTTCCGGAGGAGGAAGGAGCCTGTCTCCCGGAGACAGGCAGCAAGCCAAAAGCGATCCCGCATACATGCAGATCGGCAGTTTTACGCTGGATCTCAAGGATGCGAAGTCTTATCTCTACGCCAAATCCACCAAGCGCCGAATCCTGAACTGGCGTGATATCAGCGTAAATGTGTACATCTAAAGCATACCCCCGCAGCTTCACACAGGCTGCGGGGGACTGTTGCTATTCGTTTTTCAATTTATAGAACGCATTGCGCCTGGATCCTTCGGCGACCAGTTTTCCGTCCTCGACCATCTTTTTGAGCAGGTTGTAAGCTTGTGATTTAGACAGACGAAGCAATTCCATCACATCGCCTCTGGTTACTGTTCCACCATTTTCTCTTGCAAACTGCATCACCATTTCCGGATGCCTTACCTTGTCAATCCCTTTTTGTCTGACGTACCCTGTCATGTTCTTATCCGTCTGATACAGTTTTGCGCTCAGTGTATAGTACCGGCCTTTGCCGTTTCCAGAGGCTTCAATCAGTCCGGATTCTACAAGACGTTCTGCCGTGATCCTTGCTTTTTCCACTGTGATGTGCGTGAAATCTGCAAGTTCGCTCACAGTTGCTCTGCGGTTGCGTTTCAGGGCATTCAGAATCAGCAGAGAATTGATCGGCAGCGATTCGCCCGTTGTGCGATGCTCCTCCGAAATCAACCGTGTAAAGTTTGCATCTGGCAGACTTTTGGGGATAAATAGCTTTACATTGGTACTGGTAGATTCTGAGTAATCCGGCAGCGGTTTACCATAGAGAAGCGACCCCTCAAAAATACGGTCTACGCCACGTCCGGTACGTTCTGCCAGACCGATACGCTTCAGGGCATCGGCGAGAGCCGTATTTCTGCCATGTGGCTCAACGGTCAGCAGATTCTCGATAGTAACACCCTCAATGAATCCGCCGGGATTGCTGATGGTCATGCCATCGTCGTCCATCAGCACACGAACCCGTCCCATCATGGTATAATCACGATGGCTAAACGCATTAACCAGCGCTTCACGAAACGCCCGTTTGTTATAATCAGGAACGGAAATGCGGAAGAATCCGTCTTCTATCTCTGATTCAGGATTTCTGGCATTTACATAGGTTTCAATTTTCTCGAAAGCTGCAAGCAACGGCAGTATGAACGATTCATTCAGAACCACATTCGTTCCGTTCAGCACCTGAAAAGCAGCCTCA
Source organism: Oscillospiraceae bacterium (assembly GCA_017528675.1). Classification (GTDB taxonomy): domain Bacteria; phylum Bacillota; class Clostridia; order Oscillospirales; family Ruminococcaceae; genus UBA3855. The sequence continues at coordinate 3,015 of JAFXOO010000496.1, forward strand.
GCAGTAGGAACACAACGGCGAAGGCTGTCAGTACGGCCGATCAGCAGCATTCCGCAGTAAGTGGGGACAAGCCTTCCGTTGTTCTCGGAAACGAGACGCAATGCCTTGTCCAGCTCCTCATCATCCAGTTCCAGCAGATTCTGTTCGCCCTGGGGATTCATGCGAATGATATTGCGTAATCGTTCCCGCTCTACCGGATCAAGGTCGCTGTATTGTGCATCCGGCACACACAGGCCAGAATAATCCAGCAAGCTCAAGTCACTCAGACGAGTAGCAATTTCGTGCGGATACATTGGAACATTTTCCGGTGTACCGTCTGCTTTGATTCGACGTCGCTGAATCTTACCGGATGAAGAAGCGACAATGCTGCGGCTTTTCGGGACTGAGATCTTTAGGTATGGTTTGTCCTTATCTCCTGTTTTTTCTGCACGGACTGCAATCGGCGGAACTGTTTTGTTGGCAATGAAAGCCGCCAACTGGGTAATGTCCTGATGTTCCTTGTGCAATCCAGTAATCTCGCCGTCATCCTCGACGCCAAGGTACAGATCACCGCCCTCTGTATTCGCAAACGCCACAACAGCATCTATCAAATCAGAATCCGGCAGACGCTTCAAATCACTCTTAAATTCATTTATCAGATCTTCTCTGAAACCGACGTTCATTTGATCGCCTCCATTGCTCAATTATTGCTCAACATTGCACATGTGCAATGCATCTAATAACAAATATAGCACAAATGTGCAATGTTGTCAATATGTTTGCGCAAAATAAGCTCGCAGAAAATGAACTTATGCAATTCTTCATTCATTCTATTGATACGATCAATTGAATGCTCTACGCCAAATCCACCAAGCGCCGAATCCTGAACTAGCGTGATCTGCATGTGAATGTGTACATCTAAAAAACCACCCCCGTCGCTTGTTATGCGACAGGGGTGATCGTATCATTCAGATACGCACGCAATTAAATGCTTTTGTCAGTGATTTCCAATAACCGGAATCACTTGGCCTGGCTGATTGCAGCCTGTGCAGCAGCCAGTCTTGCAATCGGCACACGGAACGGCGAGCAGGAAACATAGTCCAGACCGATCTTGTTGCAGAACTCAACAGAGGACGGGTCGCCGCCATGCTCACCGCAGATACCGCAGTGGAGCTTTGCGTTAACCGGCTTGCCGAGCTTGATTGCCATTTCCATGAGCTTGCCGACGCCAGCCTGGTCGAGCTTAGCGAACGGATCAGACTCGAAGATCTTAGCATCGTAGTAAGCGCCCAGGAACTTGCCTGCATCGTCACGGGAGAAGCCGTAGGTCATCTGCGTCAGATCGTTGGTACCGAAGCAGAAGAAGTCTGCGTTTGCAGCAATCTCATCAGCGGTCAGGGCAGCTCTCGGAATCTCGATCATGGTACCGATCTCATACTCAAGCTTTGCGCCAGCCTCTGCGATAACAGCATCAGCAGTAGTCTTTACAATGTCCTTGACATACTTGAGCTCCTTCACGTCACCTACCAGCGGGATCATGATCTCAGGCTTTACGGTCCAGTCAGCATGCTTCTTCTGTACATTGATTGCAGCCTTGATGACAGCTCTGGTCTGCATCTTAGCGATTTCCGGATAGGTAACAGCCAGACGGCAGCCACGGTGACCCATCATCGGGTTGAACTCGTGCAGGGAAGCGATGATATTCTTGATATCCTCAACGGTCTTGCCCTGAGCCTTTGCCAGTGCCTCGATGTCAGCCTCCTCGGTCGGAACGAACTCATGCAGAGGCGGATCCAGGAAACGAATGGTAACCGGGCAGCCCTCCAGAGCCTCATACAGAGCCTCAAAGTCGCCCTGCTGCATCGGCTCGATCTTTGCCAGAGCAGCCTCACGGCCCTCAACAGTGTCAGAGCAGATCATCTCACGGAATGCAGCAATTCTGTCAGCCTCGAAGAACATGTGCTCGGTACGGCACAGACCAATACCCTCAGCACCCAGCTCACGAGCCTTCTTGGCATCAGCCGGGGTATCAGCATTGGTACGAACCTTCATGGTTCTGTACTTGTCAGCCCAGCCCATGATTCTGCCGAACTCGCCGGCGATCTGAGCATCAACAGTCGGGATAATGCCATCATAGATGTTACCGGTGGTACCGTCGATGGAGATCTCGTCGCCCTCGTGGAAGGTCTTGCCAGCCAGCTCGAACTTCTTGTTCTCCTCGTCCATCTTGATGTCGCCGCAGCCGGATACGCAGCACTCGCCCATACCACGGGCTACTACAGCAGCGTGAGAGGTCATACCGCCACGAACGGTCAGGATACCCTGAGCAGCCTTCATACCGGTGATGTCCTCCGGAGAGGTCTCCAGACGAACCAGGATGACCTTCTCGCCCTTTTCGGCCCATGCCACTGCATCATCAGCAGTAAATACAACCTTACCGCAGGCAGCGCCAGGAGATGCGCCCAGGCCCTTGCCCAGCGGGGTAGCAGCCTTCAGTGCCTTGGTGTCGAACTGCGGGTGCAGCAGGGTGTCGAGGTTTCTCGGGTCGATCATTGCAACAGCTTCCTGCTCGGTCTTCATACCCTCATCCACGAGGTCGCAGGCAATCTTCAGAGCAGCCTGAGCGGTTCTCTTATCGTTGCGGCACTGCAGCATATACAGCTTGCCCTTCTCTACAGTGAACTCCATATCCTGCATGTCGCGGTAGTGTGTCTCGAGGGTGTTGCACACGCCGAGGAACTGCTCGTACACTTCAGGAAGGACTTCCTTCATCTTGGAGATCGGCATAGGAGTACGAACGCCGGCGACA
>JAFXOO010000497.1 GCA_017528675.1 Oscillospiraceae bacterium
CTATGTACATGAAGATGTACAAATGCATCATTCGTCACAGGTATCAACCCTCCGGTAGGTTTCAGCGATCTGGGCGAGGCGGCGGAAACGATGGTTGACGCCGGAACGCCCGATCGGCTTGTTCAGCAGCTCTGACAGCTCTGAAAGGCTCAGATGCGGGTTATCCAGCCGAAGTTCTGCAAGTTCCCGCAAATCCTCTGTCAGATCTTTCATTCCGTCATGCTCCATAATGACACGGATATCTCTGCATTGCCGTTCCGATGCAGAAATCACCTTGTCAATATTTGCCATATCACAGTTGTTGACACGATTGATCCGGTTCTTCATTTCCTTATCAATCTGCACATCAATCAGACCAAGGGTGCACTTCTGTGCACCCATAAACGTAAGAAGATCTCCGATTTCTTCACTCACCTTCAGATAGACAGCATACCCGTACCGCCGCCGGATACATCCCGGATGTACTCCGACACTGTACAGAATATCGCAAAGATCCCGCCCAAGCACTTCATTCGGTACGGAGAATTCCAGATGATAATCCTTGGAAGGATCCGTCATCGTCCCGCAAATGAGAAAAACGCCCCCAAGAAACATGCCAATGCTGTTTGTCGGCAGATTCCGCATGTCAATACGGCGCTCCTCATGGATATGAAATCTATGGCGGATTGTTGTGACAGCATCCTCTCCGGTGATCCGATAAATATGCAGAACGCTGCCGTCCTTCCGGGGACGGTTTTCCATCGAAAGGGGCACAGACGCACCGAATACTGTTTTCATCAGCACCGGAAACACAGCATCAAAAATATCGCTCTCGCTTTTCAGAACAATCTCTGTCCGGGTAACGGTACGTCCATACAGCAGCATGCCATACAAGCACGCAAAACGCCTGTCGTGATCATTGATTGTTTCACGAATACAGGCACGAACCTGATCAGAAAATGACATGCTGTCTCCTCCTTTTACGGCTTGTCCTTGGTAATATCCCGATGCATCTTATGCACCTGGTACCCCTCCTTGCCGAGCATATCACCGATCAGCTCAGCAAAGGTCACAGAACGGTGCTTGCCTCCGGTACATCCAAAGGAAATCACGATCTGGCTCTTTCCCTCTGCCACATAGAGTGGCAGAAGGAAATCAAGCAGATCCTTGATTTTATGCATCAATGTCTGCGATTTTTCAGAATCCATTACATACTCCTGAACACAGCTCTCACAGCCGGTATGCGCTTTCAGCTCCGGTACATAATACGGATTCGGGAGACATCGTACATCAAATACCAGATCGGATTCCCTCGAAATGCCATATTTATAGCCAAAAGACGTAATCTTCACCAGCAGCGAGTCAGAACTGTGCTCCAGAAAAACATCACGGATTTCTTCTCCGAGCTGGGCGGTACTCATCTGAGAAGTTTCAAAATAATAATCTGCCTTATCCCGTAAGGAACGCAGCATATGCCGCTCCTGCCGGATTGCCTCCCGCAGGGAGCTGAACTTGTCGGAAAACGGATGCTTCCGGCGGGTTTCTTTGTAACGTTTGATAAGTACATCATCAGATGCTTCTGTAAACAGCACCTTCACTTCTACCCCGGATTCATTTCTCAGTTCATGAAGCTCCTGATAGATCTCCGAAAACAATCCGCCTGTCCGGATGTCTACAACAATTGCCACTCTATCCAGGGTTCCGTTTGTCTGATCGCAAAGATCCACGATTTTGGGGATCAACTGCGGCGGCAGGTTGTCAATGCAGTAGAATCCAATATCCTCCATAACCCGCATTGCAGTAGATTTGCCGGATCCGGACATACCGGTAATGATAACAAACTGCATGATTTCACATCCCTTCGGTTCCAAGTAAAACCGGCTCCAGCTCCAGCTCATAGCCGGTCTGCGCCTTGACCTTTTTTCTGACTTGTGCACAAAGCTCCAGAACATCTGCACAGGTGGCATGGCCTGTATTCACCACAAAGCCTGCATGCTTTTCACTGACCTGTGCACCGCCGACTGTAAGCCCCTTCAATCCGCACTGATCAATCAGCATTGAGGCGTAGCTGCCCTCCGGCCGCTTGAATGTACTTCCGGCACTTGGAAGATTCAGCGGCTGTTTTTCATTGCGCTTGTTCAGGAACTCCTGCATTCTGGCATTGATCTCGTTCTGGTTTCCGGGTGTCAGCAGCACTGTTACTGACAGGACAATACCGGGGTGCTCCGTAAAAAAGCTGTGGCGATAGGATAACTCAATATCATCAGCTTTCAGCGTGTGTACCCAGCCTGATTCGTCCATATATTCGCACGATGTCACGATCTGTGACATTTCATAGCCATAGGCACCGGCATTCATAAACAGAGCTCCGCCGACTGTACCGGGGATACCACTGAGTCCCTCCATACCGGTCAAGGAAAATTCCTTCGCCGTATTGGCGGCTTTGATTAAAGTGACGCCTGCGCCGATCTTCATGGAATCGGCATCGAGCATCAATTCAATTTGTGAAAAATCCCCGTCAAGGTGAATGATCAGCCCACGGAATCCATCATCCGATGCAAGAATATTACTCCCACGTCCCATCAGGAAATAGGGATACTGTTCCTCCCGGCAAAAGCGTATCAACGCAGAAAGACCGGATACATTGTTCACATCGGCCCAGAAATCGGCATCCCCTCCGATGCGGAAGGTTGTTCGCTCCGAAAGACGCACATGCTCTGCTAAGCGAATCGCATACCGACTGCACAATTCGAGCAGCTTTTCTCTCATAGTAACCCCCTTGCAAGATCAATAGAATGCATCATAATCCTTGACGGTCTCTGTGGATTCCATATCCATACCAAGCCGGTCAAGCAGCTCGGTAGCGGCATTGTAGCCCATTTTTTTCTGGCGGTTGTTCATGGCAGCTACTTCGAGAATGACCGCAAGATTCCGTCCGGGTTTCACGGGAATAGTCAGGGACGGCACCTTCACGCCGAGGATAGAGGCATACTGCGTATCCACACCCATGCGGTCATAGATCTTTTCAGGATTCCAGATTTCCATTTCCACCACAAGATCAATTTTCTCTGTCACCTTAACGGCACCCATACCGAACAGACGCCTTGCATTGATAATACCGATACCACGAAGCTCCAGGAAATGGCGGATATTATCCGGTGAGGATCCGACAAGACTGATATTTGAAACCTTACGGATCTCTACAGCATCATCTGCAACCAGACGATGCCCACGCTTGACAAGCTCAATAGCCGTCTCGCTCTTACCAACGCCGCTCTCACCGGTCAGGAATACGCCTTCGCCGTAGATTTCAATCAACACACCATGACGGGTGATGCGGGGAGCAAGATTCAGGTTCAGAAAAGCGATCAGACCTGCAATAAAATTGGAGGTGCTCTCTTTGCTTCGCAGGAGCGGGACTTCATATTTCTGCGCCATTTCAAGCATTTCAGAGAAATACGGCAGCTCTCTTGCTATAATCAAAGCCGGAAGCTTCTGAGAAAACAGCAGCTCAAGCCGCTCGTTACGGGTCTTCTCGTCAATTGTCGAAAGATACGCAAATTCCATTTTTCCGATGATCTGGATACGCTCCGGGTTGAAGTATTCATAAAAGCCCATGAGCTGAAGACCGGGGCGATTGACATCGTTTTCATCGATCAGCAGCTCTGCCGGATCCTTGGGGGTATAAATGACTTCAAGTTTGAATTCATCAATGATTTTCTTCAGCGAGATCGTAAATTTTTCAGACATAGGACGACTCCTTCCGGTTTTCGTTTGGCAGAACTGCGCAATCCGTTGTGCAGTCTGCAATTATCCAGCAGTACTTACTGCTTCAGTTTTTACTTCGGGTTTCATGACAATGACATAGTTTTCTTCGCCGCCGGGCACATCTGTATCATCACAGGAAAAGACAGAGGGATGTGTCTGGGAAATCCCCCGCAGAAGCTCGGCGCTTTCCTTTGTTACCGAATTGATGCCAATCAGCAGTGCATTGATATCCAGATGATCTGCTGCGGTAACTGCATCCTTTCGGTTTGCAAGAACTTCCAGACCGCCGATCCGGATATAGAAATCCGCATCCGGTGCAGATGCCTGCATGGATTCCACCAGTTTTACAATCGAAGTATACCTTTCCGGATCGGTGGAACGAGGATCGAGCGTATGGATATCTTTCTCAGGAAATTCCGGGAAAACAAGCCCTTCACAGATGATCGACCTGAATCCGGCATCGTCGGCTTCCTTTGCAATATTGGAAAGATAATCCACAGTCAGGCCGCTGTAGGGCGCCATCCACACAGCCCCGGACGGGTCTGTCCAGCGTGCACCGCTGCCGGAAATCTGATAGGATGCATCCTGATAGTTCAGCGGATAAATCTGATCTTCCAGCGTATTGATAACTGCAACCGGCTCGGCGCCGTGAATCCTGACGGTATCATAAATTGAGGCCAGCGGCATCGCAGCCTGTACCGCTTTTGCACCGTCAGCCAACGTTGTGGCATAATATAGTCCGCCGCCCTTAACCTTCAGCGGTATCAGAATATGCGTAGCATCTTCCGGAACCTGCTGAAGCGCTTTTTCCAGCGCATCCTTGGTGGAGAGAGCCGCTGCCGGAATCTGATATCCCCGAATCACAGGCTGTTCTTTCGGTTCGATCACAATTGCTTCACTTGGCGCTTCCGATGGTTCAGGCTGTGTTTCCGCTGCCACAGATGCCTCGGTCTGTTCACCGGTACCGCTCTCATGCTGAGTCGGCTCAGACGGGGAGACGGCTGAGGTTTCCGAAGGTGCAGACGGCTTAGCTATAATCTGACGGTCCTGTAAAAAGCGCAGAACAGGCCCTCCGGCGCTGTAGCCGACAAAGCCCAGAACAGCAATCAGAAGAAGGGTGAACACAATTGCGCCAGTGTTGCTTCCGAAAGCCCGCAGACGTTCAAACCTGCTTTTCTGCCGGTAGATCTTCCGTCCTTTTGGTTTCAGTTTCATTTGGTTCGAGATGCTCCTCTCAATTGTTCTTTCTTTTTTCTATGAAATAATGAGCACTATGGTGATAATGCCCGGATCTGTGGTCGCAATGCGGCCGCTCAGGGCGGTACCGCCCTGCACCCGCATCTATTTTGTATATCTTGATAGTCTGTATTCATTTATAGTTCTATGAAGATACTCTTGTTTCAGACAGAAGATGCGAGTGCATAGACTGCCATAGAGATAATTCCGAGAAAGATGAGTACAGCCGGCAGCCCACGAAATGCTGCGGGAATCTCCTTATCATACAGACGTTCACGAACAGCAGAAAGCATCAGGGCTGCCACAAGGAATCCGAGCCCTTCCTGCAATCCGAACAACAACGCAATACCAGGATTCAGTCTGTCGGTAAAAAGATTCCCCAGTACGAAAACATCACTTTTCAACTGAAGATCCTTCAAGGACTCGACCGGTTCAAAAGCAAGATACAGCGTCCCCATTACTGCACAGTTGAATGCTGAAAAATGGATGTATTTCTTGTATTCTGCAAACCAACTGTGAGCAAAACGATGCATCAACAGCAGCATGACAATATAGATACCCGAAATCACCAGTGTATATACCAGCGGAAGCCCAAGGCTATAGGGATACTGCAACAGAATCGTTAACCCGAACAGGCTGAACAGGACACTTGTCAGAAAACAGGCAAATGCGGAAAAGATTGTCATGACAGCAGCTAAAACAAGAAGATTGGATCTGCTTTTCGAAGCAGCCATCAATGTGCTGGTACCGAGTGCCCGTGTAAAAATCAGATTTGTCGTCAGCAGCGAAACAAATGCAGAAAACAGCCACATACTCACTCCACCTTCTTCCGGTACAGGACTCTGTGAAGCGCACACAGTGCACCAAGAATCACAAATCCGCCCCACGGCGCTGCTATTCCACGCATCAGAATCGGGATGTCAACTACATTTCCCAGAATGCTGCCATGCGCCAGCCGTTCCCGCACGACTGCACAAGCACAAGCAGCCACACCAAAGCCGGCCGTATGTGCAAGCAGTGAAGCAATCATGACCGGTCTGCGCATATGATAGAAATGCAGCTCAGAATGCAGCACAATAAACGAATTCACTGACAGCAGCGGCAGATACATGACCGCCGCATCCGGAACAATCCCCTGCCCCGGTATCAGCATTGAACCAAGTGAGCCGTATACAGACGGACTGATATATTCGCAGAGCATTGCAGCAGGAATATAAAGAAGTGATGCGGTCAGTGCGTAAAGCACAATCCGGACAGCATAAACAAGACGTTTCGGATAAAAGGATCCGATTGTGACCGTCAGAAACGTCACGCCGGCAAATACCAGCGACAGCATCAGTGCTTTGCTCAGCGTATCGCAGCAAGCAACGATCGGTGCAATGACCATTCCTTTAGAAAGAACAGCGTTTCGGCGCAGGAGACCGTCCGAGAGTGATTGCCTATTCTCCATCTTCTTCCTCCTGTGCATCGGATTCTTCGGGTTCTGTGCTGCTGAAGAAGCGCTGATACAGCATATCCAGGCCTCTCCAGAGCGGACATGTCAAAATAATGGCAATCACCGGAGCATATTCAATATGATAGCCGATGATGAAAAAACCCGTCAGCAACCCGGTAATCATTGCGCCAAAATAAGCGGGAACCGGCTGACAAGGAGCAACCGCCGGATCACCGATCAGAAACAACATGGAAAACAATACCATGTTCGCTGACAGCAGTTCAGGAACAGACAGCACCCCCGAAAACAGAGTCAGGCTCAGCCCGACAAGATAGCCGAGCGTTTTCCAGACATCAAGCTGCCTGCGAAACAAAAGCATACCGATGCCGACAAGCAGCAGCAACAGACAGCCGGTTCCCATCGGTGTGCGGACAAAGCCCAGGAACATGTCATAGAAATCAATTTTCAGAGTTCCTTCCCGGTTGATGACAGCGCTCACGGATTCTGTTAAATCCTCGGCATTGTGAAACAGCTTGAGCCGTGCCCCCACAGGCGGAAAATTCAGAACGGATTTCGGCCAGGAAATCACCGCAAACAGATAGCCGACGGCCGACGGTGGAAATACAAGATCCCGCCGGTATCCGAATACATGAGAACCGAATACAGTTGCAAAGACGGTGCTCAGCATCAGAATAGAATACGGAATTGTCGCCGGTAGCATCATGGCAAGAATCAGTGCAAATCCGGCATTGGATAAATCCACCAGC
>JAFXOO010000498.1 GCA_017528675.1 Oscillospiraceae bacterium
AGAATATAGAACACAAGCGAACGCAGATTCCTGGCAATCAGCCCTTCATCAATGATCTTGCCCGTCAGTACAGACGGCAGCAGCGTCAGCACAGCAGAGCCGATAATGGCAAGAAGCACCAGAATCATCTGCTTCCAGTAGGGAATCAGATACGAAAAAATGCGCCTGAGCAGAGATTTTGTCACCTTGGGTTTGTTTTTCAGTTCCTCCTCGGTCAGAAAGCCGGGGCCAAGTCTTCCTCCTGGCGGCATAGGGCAGTCCTCCATTCCTTGCTTATCCGTGCAGCGGTACAGTTCTGCCGGAGCTCTCTATTATTATACAATAAAAGAAGGAAAAATGCAATAGTTCATTTCAGACAAACAGCCAAGGGGATGCGGTTCCCTGCATCTGCGCCGGGAACTTCACAGAACGACAGAGCCCCCCGGTACCTGCCGGAGGGCTCTGTGCTTGGATTATGCCTGGTCGAGTCCGCTGCGGAGATCCTGGCAGATCTTTGCAATTGCCGGTACTGCCTCTGTTCCGTAGTCTGCCACCTGGTTGACAATCGCACTGCCGACGATCACACCGTCACAGTAGGCGCCCATCTGCTTTGCCCGCTCGCCGTCACGGATGCCAAAGCCGACACAGTACGGGATCTTTGCAGAGGCCTTGACCTCGTTGAAGAATGCGTCAAAATCCGTGCTGAACTGATCCCGCACGCCCGTCACACCGGTGGAGGAGACACAGTAGAGGAAACCCTCTGCCGCTGCTGCAATTTTCGCAATGCGGCCATGGCTTGCCGGTGTCACAAGGCTGATGTTGTACACACCGTTCGCCTTGCAGGCATCCGCAAACTCATCATGCTCCTCAAACGGCAGATCCGGCACAATCACGCCGTCAATGCCGACCTCTCTGCACCGTGCAAAGAATTTGTCCGTACCCGTGCGGAAGATTGTGTTGGCATAGAGCATCAGCAGCAGCGGCATATCCGTTTGCTTCCGCAGGCGCTCCACCAGTGCAAATACCCCCACAAGCGTCGTGTTATTGTCCCGCAGCGAGCGCAGGGATGCCTCCTGGATGGTCTTGCCCTCAGCGATAGGATCCGAAAACGGCACGCCGATCTCGATGATGTCCACGCCGCTGCGCTCCATCTCCAGTACTGCCTTTTCCGTCAGGTCATAGCCGCCGTCACCGGCTACAATGTAGGTAATCAGAGCCTTTTTGCCCTGCGCCTTCAGCTCGGCAAATTTCGCATCAATTCTATTAGACATTCAAATTCACTCCTCTGTATCTGGCGATCTGCTGTACGTCCTTATCTCCTCTGCCGGAGAGATTGATAATCATGATCTGGTCAGGCGACATGGTCGGTGCAATCTTCCTCGCCGCTGCCACCGCATGTGCCGACTCCACTGCCGGGATGATGCCCTCGGTCTTCGAGAGATACTCGAACGCCTGCACAGCCTCCTCATCTGTGATGGCAACATAATCCGCACGGCCTGTGCTGTGCAGATAGGCATGCTCCGGGCCGATGCCGGGATAATCCAGACCCGCAGAAATGGAGAACACCGGTGCAATCTGACCCTCGTCATTCTGAAGAAATACGGACTTCATACCATGGAAAATGCCCAGGTCGCCCCTCGAAATGGTCGCAGCATGGTCGGGTGTATCAATACCTCTGCCGGCTGCCTCAGCACCGACCAGACGCACGCCCTTATCCGGGATGAAGTCGTAGAAAATGCCCATCGCATTCGAGCCGCCGCCTACACAGGCAACGACGCAATCCGGGAGTCTGCCCTCCGCAGCAAGGATCTGCTGCTTGGCCTCCTCACCGATGATCTTCTGGAAATCACGCACCATCGTCGGATACGGATGCGGCCCCATGACCGAACCGATGCAGTAGAAGGTCGTGTCGATATTGGTTGCCCAGTCACGCATGGCCTCGTTGATGGCATCCTTGAGCGTTGCCGTGCCGGAATCCACGCCCGTGACCTTGGCACCGAGCAGCTCCATGCGGTAGACGTTGAGTGCCTGACGTTCCATGTCCTCTCGCCCCATGTAGACCTCGCACTCCATGTCGAAATAGGCGCAGATGGTCGCTGTCGCCACGCCGTGCTGGCCGGCACCGGTCTCGGCAATGATGCGCTTTTTGCCCATATGCTTGGCAAGAAGCACCTGTCCGAGGGCATTGTTGATCTTGTGGGAGCCGGTATGGTTGAGATCCTCACGCTTAATGTAGATCTTCGGGCCGCCGAGGTCCTTTGTCATCTTCTCCGCAAAATACAGCAGCGACGGACGGAACGCATAGTTCCGGTACAGGTCATGCAGCTCGGCTAAAAAAGCCGGGTCGTCCTTGAATCGCTCATATGCCTCCTGTAGCTCACATACGGCATTCATGACGGTTTCGGGGACGTACTGTCCGCCGAACTCACCGAATCTTCCGATTTTTTCCATATGGTTCATCCTTTCAATTGAATTCAGGGCAACACCGCACATAGCTGGTGGTGCAGATGCAAGCAGATGTGCCGCCAAGCCGCCAGGCGGGCTTTGTGCGGTGTTGCCTCAGGGCTTTTGTCAATGCGCCTGTCTGATTGCATAAAACCCGCTCTGCATATAGCTATGCCAGAACAGCTCCGCTGTCTCAAAACCTGTCTCTCGCAGCAGCGCCAGATGCTCACTGATCGTCAGCGGAAAATACGCTGTTCCGCAGCGTTCTGTGTGATGGCGTGCCTCCTCCGGTGTCCTGCCGTGGGCGATGCCGTAGCGTTCGAGCCGCTGCATCAGAAGGTGCTGCCCGGCTTCGGTGTCCGCTCTTGTATTTTCAAAGATCACGAGCATTCCGCCGGGTTTCAGCGCACGAAAGCAGTTGCGCACGGCTGTTTTCCGGGTCTCCCGGTCGAAATAATGATGCGACTGAATCGCCGTCACAACATCGAACCGCTCCTCAAAACCGAGCTGCTCCGAACCGATCTGCCGGAATTCCGCCGGTCTCCCGGAGAGCTTCTGCCTTGCCGTGTCGAGCATGTCCGCAAGCGGATCGCAGAGCACCAGCTCCGACAGCGCAAGCTCCTGCGCAGCCCTGGCCGCAAACGTGCCGCTGCCGCAGCCCGTATCAAGCAGAGAAACCGCTTTCCCTGCGGCAAATCCGGTGATGAGGTCGAGCACCTGCGCATGGAGCTCATCATAGTACGGGATCACCTTCCGGACATTTCTGTCATAATCATTCAGGTCAAAGCTCATGCACTCCCCCCTTCACCGCTGCTGCCATCCGCCGGATCTTTTCTGCATCCTTGCAGCCGTCTGTTTCAAGGCTGCTTGAAGCGTCCACGCCATAGGGCTGCACTGCCCGCACAGCCTCCTGCACATTCTCCGGCGTGATACCGCCGGCAAGGAAAAACGGCTTCTCCGGGCGGTTCTGGGCAATGATGTCCCACGGGGCAAGCGTCCCCGTACCGCCCGCACACTCCGCCGAGAAGCTGTCAAGCACGAGCGCATCCACATCGAGCGCATCCGCCCTGCGGATGTCCTCTGCCGTGCGCACCCTGACCGCCTTCCAGATACCGGCCTCCGGCGCTTCCGCACGGATTTCAGCGATCAGCGCCGGGGATTCGTTCCCGTGGAGCTGGAGAATGTCGAGGTACGGCTCAAACGGCGCTATCTCGTCCCATACCGGATCCACAAAAACCCCGACACGGACGATCTTCAGCTCCATCGGGCGGCAGAGTTCCCGGAGCGTCCCGACGCTGACCGAGCGCCGGTACCCCGGTGTGCAGATGAATCCTGCATAATCCGGCGGACAGGCGTTCAGATACGCCACATCCTCCGGCCGGCGGATGCCGCAGATCTTGAGGTAGGTGCTCATCGTGTCCCCTCCCGGAGGGCATACAGCGTTGCGGTGATGCTGTCGGAGCGCATCAGAGTCTCACCGATGAGCACCGCATCTGCGCCGTTTTGCTGCACCGTGTGCATATCGGCATTGTTCCGGATACCGGATTCCGAGACAAAAATCTGCCCCGGCTGCCGCATGGCTGCAAGCTCCGCCGTGTGTGCCAGATCAACCTCAAATGTCTTCAGATCACGGTTATTCACACCCAGTATCTTCGGATGCAGACGCTGTGCCCGCTCCATCTCCTCCGGCGTGTGCACCTCTGCAAGGCAGTCAAGTCCAAGCTCATGCGCCAGTGTGAAGAAATCTCTGAACTGCGCATCTTCCAGTACCGCCGCAATCAACAGCACCGCCGATGCGCCGAGTGCCTTCGCCTCATAGATCATATACTCGTCAATGACAAAATCCTTCCGCAGCACCGGAATGTTCACCGCTGCGGCAATGTCCCGCAGATAGGTGCTGCTGCCCTGAAAGTACTGCTCCTCGGTCAGGCAGGAGATGCAGTCCGCACCGGCTGCCGCATACTCCTCCGCAAGCTCCACCGGGCGGAAATCCGGCCGGATCAGTCCCTTGGAGGGCGATGCCTTCTTCACCTCGCAGATGCACGAAAGGCCGGGTTTGGCGAGTGCCTCATAAAACCCTGGACGCTGCGGGGCAGCTTCGGCAAGCCGGCGCATCTCTGCGAGCGGCGTGCGCTCCTTCTCACGGGTAAGCTGGACAGCCCTGGCCGTGCAGATCTGTTCTAAGATCGTTTCCATGTGTTACTCCATTTCGTTGGTAAACGCTACGAATTCATCGAGCTTCGCAAGCGCCCTGCCGCTGTCGATGGCCTCGGCAGCGAGCCGGATGCCGTCCGCAAGCGTTTCGGCCACACCATAGGTGTAAATCGCCGCACCGGCATTCATCAGCACGATGTCACGCTTGGCACCGGTAATGCTGCCGTCAAGGATGCCACGGGTGATATTCGCATTCTCCTGCGGGGTACCGCCGACAATCTCGTCCTTGGTGTAGCGGTGCAGGCCGAATTCCTCCGGCGTGATCTCGTAGGTGCGCAGTTCGTCGCCGTTGACCTCGGTCACGGTTGTGGCATCGGAAATGCTGATCTCATCGAGCACATCGTTGCCGAATACCACCATGGCACGCCTGATGCCGACCTGTTGCAGGACTTTTGCCATAATCTCCGTCAGTTCCTTCGTATACACGCCGAGGACAATGTAATCTGCCTTTGCAGGATTGGTCAGCGGGCCGAGAATGTTGAATACCGTCCGCACGCCGAGCTGGCCACGGATCGGGCCGACAAAGCGCATGCTGGCATGGTAGCTCTGTGCAAAGAGGAACGAGAGCCCGACCTTGTCAATGCAGGATTTGGCCTGCATGGGCGTTGAAGCAATCTTCACACCAAGTGCTTCAAGCACATCAGCAGCGCCGGATTTGCTCGAAACGGAACGGTTGCCGTGCTTTGCGACCCTGGCGCCCGCAGCAGATGCCACAAATGCCGAGGTTGTGGAGATATTGAACGTAAATGCCTTGTCGCCGCCGGTTCCCACAATGTCAATCGTGTCGGAGGCATCCGGAACAAGTGCTGCCTTCGCCCGCATGCCCCGTGCGAGGCCGGCGATTTCCTCCGGGGTTTCGCCCTTGGTGGCAAGCGCCGTCAGGACAGTGCCGATGTGCAGCGGCGAAGCCTTGCCGCTCATAAGCATCTCCATCGTATGCTCTGCTTCCGCAAGCGTCAGATTTTCCCGGTTCATAAGCTTGGAATAAATCGGCTTGAGATCGACCGGCTGTTCGATGGGTGCCGATGCAACCAGACCTGCATCCGCCAGGAAATTGCGGAGAATCTGCTTTCCCTCAGAGGTCAGGACAGATTCCGGATGGAACTGCAAGCCGTAGGTCTTGTGTTCTCTATGGGACAGCGCCATGATCTGGCCGTTTTCGTCAAGTGCCGTCACATACAGGCAGTCCGGCAGGGTGGTTTCATCCACAATCAGCGAATGATAGCGGCCGGCTGTGAAGGGACACGGCAGCCCACGGAACAGCGGATGCTGCTCCTCCATGCGGATGGTGCTTGCCTTGCCGTGCATCAGCGAGCGGGCAGGAATAATTCTGCCGCCGAACGCCTCCGCAATGGACTGGTGACCGAGGCAGACGCCGAGAATCGGTATTTTACCGCTGAAACGCTGCACAGTCTCCACCGAAATCCCCGCTGTCTCAGGATATCCGGGGCCGGGTGAAATCAGAATCGCATCAGGGGCAAGCCGGGCGATCTCATCGGTCGTGATTTCGTCATTTCGCTTCACTTCAATCTCCGGATAGAGCTCTCCGAGCATCTGTACAAGATTATAGGTGAAGGAATCATAGTTGTCAATTACCAGAATCATTTTCTTGCCTCCTTGAGCGCTGTCAGCATAGCTTCGGCCTTGTGTGTCGTTTCCTCAAATTCCTTCTCCGGGTCGGAATCCGCAACGATTCCGGCGCCGGCCTGTACAAACGCCTTCCCGTCACGGTACAGCACCGTGCGGATGGCGATGCAGGTGTTCATGTCGCCATTGTAGCCAAAGTAGCCGACGGTGCCGCCGTACAGCCCCCGCTTGCGGTTCTCAAGCTCGTCAATGATCTCCATGGCACGCACCTTCGGCGCACCGGAGAGCGTCCCTGCCGGCAGAACAGAGCGCAGCACATCAAGCGGCTGCACACCCTCCCGCAGCGTTCCCTGCACATCGGATACAAGATGCATCACCTTGGAATAGCGCTCGACCCGCATGAAATCCGTGACCTCCACGCTGCCGTAGGCACATACTCTGCCAAGGTCATTCCTGCCGAGATCCACGAGCATGGTGTGCTCGGCACGCTCCTTGGCATCGGCCAGCAGCGATGCCTCCAGCGCCTGATCCCCGGCAAGATCCTTCCCCCTGGGACGGGTGCCTGCAATCGGACGGGTGGCTGCACGGCCGTCCGTCACCTTGACAAGCAGTTCAGGAGATGCGCCTGCAATCTCATATTCCTTCGTCTTGAAATAGTACAGATACGGCGAGGGATTGGTTGCACGCAGCCGCCGGTAGACCTCAAAGCTGTCCGGCGGATTGTCCACCGCAAAGCGCTGGGAAAGCACGACCTGGAAGATGTCGCCTGCCTTGATATAGTCCTTTGCCTGTGCGACCATTGCCATATATTCATCCTTGCTCAGATTTGAGCCGATGTGGATGACTGCCTCATCGTCCCGGTACTGGCCTCTGCAATGGCAGCCCTCAATCTTCGCAGCAATCTCGGCAGCCCGGTGCTTCGCATGCTCGTACTGCGCCGCAAGGTCGCCGTCTGCATGGAGATTCACGATCACGATGGCATTGGAATTCAGATGGTCATAGGCCACCAGCTCATCATACCCGAACAGATGCAGATCCGGCATGCCGGTGTCATCGGTGGGCACATTCACCAGCCTGTGCTCGGTATAACGCACTGCATCATACGCAAAATAGCCGATGAGGCCGCCTGTGAAATACGGAAGGTTCTCAAACTTCGGGGATGTGTTGGCGTCAAGCTGCCCTTGCAGCACTGCAAAGGGATCCGCCTCAGTCACGGTACGGCTCTCACCGTTCTCCGTAATGCGGAGCTGTGCACCGGCAGCCCGGTAC
>JAFXOO010000499.1 GCA_017528675.1 Oscillospiraceae bacterium
GATGCACTGCTTTCGCTGTTTGATGTTGATCTGCCGATTCTGGCACAGAACAGAGAGCGCTTTGCGGAGATCGGTACGAAAGTCGTTGTCTCTCCGCTGGAGGTCGTAGAGGTATGCAATGATAAGTGGAAGACCTATCAATACCTGAAGTCGAACGGCTTTGATGTTCCCAGAACATTCTCTGCACTTGACAGCGCAAAGGCAATGCTTGAGAGCGGCGAACTGACTTATCCGGTCATCATCAAGCCCAGATGGGGCATTGGTTCAATGCAGATCTATGTAGCTGAAAACCAGGCTGAGCTGGAATTCTACTACAACAAGGCCCGCAGCGGGGTCATGAAAAGCTATCTGAAATATGAGTCCGGCGAGGATGCTGACAACTGCATCCTGATTCAGGAGATGCTCAGGGGCACTGAGTACGGACTGGACGTCATCAATGATCTCGAAGGCAATTTCGTGAATGTGGTCTGCAAGCAGAAATATGCGATGCGTGCCGGTGAAACGGATTGTGCAGTGGTAGTTGATGATCCGGCGCTGAAATCACTTGGCGCAAAAATCGGAAAGACGCTCGGCCACTATGCAAATCTGGATGTAGATGTGTTCATGGTGGACGGTAAGCCGTACATTCTGGAAATGAACGCCAGATTTGGCGGCGGTTATCCCTTCTCCCATCTTGCCGGAATTCACCTTCCCAAGGCCATTGTGGCATGGTGCAAGGGCGAAACGCCTGATGCTGACTGCCTGACAGAGGAGATCGGCGTAATGGGTCACAAGGATCTTACATTGGTAAGACTGAAATAACAGCAAGCATGACCGAACGTGTATGGCAGGTGCTTTACCGGGAAGGTCATGCGTTGATTTAGGTCAATAGCCGGATACGGAGGGCGAGATGTTGCATATCCATAACAAGCTGATGAGCGAGGACTTGTTCCTGATTCTGTACGGGTGCTGGTTATTCATTGCAGTGGTCGCAATTTCCTCTATGTTTTTATACGTTGTGCCCTGGATTCCGTTCAGTTTACTCCGCTATGCCTGCATTTTCGGGATGCTTCTGATAAAAGCGTATACCCTGCGGTCATTCTCAACAAAGGAATTTCTCATACTCGTCATTTCCACATTAGTGGTTGCGAGTCTGCTGTATTTCTGGGGTCCGATCACTGCCGAGAGCCTGCTGATCGTCATGCTGGCCTATAAGATGGACTTTAACCGGATAGCGAAGGTGACAATCGCAGTTGTGCTGCTTGCATTGCTGCTCATCATCGGCTCCTCGCTGGCAGGCATTATCCAGAATTACAACTACAGAACCTACAATGACACACGGGATCGCTTCGGACTTGGCTTCCGCTATGCCACTTATCCGACACATTACATCCTGCTTGTGGTGATGCTTGTCAGTTATGTCAAGCGGGAAATGATCGGTCTGAAGGAAATAGTTCCGCTGGTGCTGCTGAATCTGTATGTCTATTCCCAGTCGCACTCCCGCAACTCCATGATGCTTTCCCTGGGCATACTGCTGTGTTCGGTTCTGTTTAAACATACGAAATTCCATATTCCCGATAACTGGTTTACACGAATCTCTGTTGCGGGTATCTTTGTGTATCTGACGGTGATTCAGTTTATTCTGGCAATTGTGTATGATCCACGGGTAAAATGGATGGCAAAGCTGAATAAGCTGATGAGCGAGCGGCTGCGGCTGAATGCGCATGCCTACCAGACCTATAAACTGACGCTGCTTGGACAGGTTACGAATTTTGAAGCCAAGGCCTGGCAGAACGGCGTGTTCAAGCGTGTCGGCATGCAGTATACCGGAATGGACAGCAGTTATCTGGGCATCCTGTATCGTAACGGCATTCTGTCGCTTGCGCTTTTCCTGGTCATTTTTACGGTGGCGGGTATCTATGCGCTCAAGCATAGGGACAGGTATCTGACAGTCATTCTTGTTGTGCTTGCGGCCCACAGTGCGTTTGATCCGCAGTTGAATCTGCTGCAATACAATACATTTTTAATTCTGGCGTTTTCAATCACGGTCGGCACATACCGGGAGAAATTTTCTGAAAAATACGGGAGAGTGTTAGGAATTGGGAAAAAGCAAAATCGTAAA
>JAFXOO010000500.1 GCA_017528675.1 Oscillospiraceae bacterium
CGGCATCATCCTCCACCAGGGCATACTTCGTCGTGGTGGAAACATAATTTGTGGTATCTACATCTGCACCATCCGGATCGGTTTCTGTGAAGGTGCCATCCTTAAGCTGGTAGTATGTACCCGCATTGTCAACCTTGAAATACTTGCCATCCGTATACGTCGTTTTAACGCCTACACCAGAAAGACGGAACTGTACTCCCTCGAGAGGATCGTTGGTTTCGCCGTCAATCTTCACAACCTTGAGGGCAGTTGTGTAAGTCTTGGTCTGGCTGTCAGGGGTAATACCGGTCGGCGGAGCATCTTCACCTGTCGGAGGCTCATCCGGCTTATCCGGATTCTTATTGCCCTCATAATCATAATTCGGATTGTTGGAGAAGGTCAGCTTAGCGGTGTTGTCATTGCTTCGTGTATAGAGGGCAGCGTCTTCATTCAGCGTTGCACTGTAGGTTACAATAATATCCTTGCCAGCCTTGGCATTATAGTTAGCATAGAAATTCTTCATAACAATCTGGAAGGTATAACCATCCGCAGCATCCCCGGTCTGAACCTCATAATTTGCTGCCGGAACCTGCGTACCATCAATTTTGATGACAACATCGTTGTTGAAGGTCAGACCTGCATCCATCGTATCGTTGATGACGAAGTAGTATCTGTTATAGCCGCTCATATTCGGAACCGTGGACTTCATCACATAGGGAACTGTATCACCGATGGACTGGGCGCTGGTCTTTTTTGCGGTATTATAGTTTTCACCGATCTTCTTGTCCAGGCTTGGAACATCTTCCTTGGCAGCAATTGTTACGCTGTCGCAAACCTTAAGGAGATAATCGGTGTTGGCACCAACCTGATTCTCGGTTGCAGTGAAGGTGTCGTTGATGAAGTAATAACCAGCTTCGGAAACAGTCAGTGTTTCCGCACCGGCATCACCCTTGATTGCCTTTGCAGCCACAAGTTTCGTGCTGACGATATCAGCAAACTTCTGGAGATTTGCTGCATTATTTTCCCACGCATCAATAACATTTGCAACATCAGATGCAGTCGTGCAGGCAGCAAAAGGATTTGTCTCTCCAAAAGCCGTGCTCGATTTCAGTGCAGTAAGCAGAGCAGCCCCATCTACACCTTCACCCCATGCTACATCAGAAAGGGTTGCGTCTTCACCGTTGCCGGTGAGTGTGCCCTTGAATACCTGATATGCACTGTAAGTGTGCGTTGCGGTATCCTTTGCGGGATTCGTTTCCTTTGCGGGATTCGTAATGGTAATCGTGTAGTCCGCAGCAGATACAGGCATTGTAGCCAGACCGGCAGAAGTTGCCATCAGGGATGCGAGCAGAATCGCTGCTACATAATTTCTTTTTTTCATGATCTTAATTCCTTTCATGTTTAGATTTAGGGAAGCACCGAATCAATTGATAATACAGTGCATCCTCAGGTCAAAGTTTTGCATGGTTCAGGAAGATGTCACATCTCCTCCCTTCTCCTGCGCCGGAGCAGAAGAAGCGCTGTTCCGATCAAGGCAGTTCCGCCGATTGCATAGGGCAGCGTGCCTGTACCGCCGGTGGCAGGGAGGGTGTAAAGAACCAGTTCATTTGTGAACTTAAACGGTTTGTTGGAATCTTCGCCTGATTCATCGTCATGATATTTGATCGATGCAATAAGTTCTCCTCCGACATCCGTTACTGTTATTGTAATCGTCTGATTCATATCATCATAGGCGATTCCATTTCGATTATCCGCATCCGGAACAACTTCTTTCATTGTAAAAGTGTAGGTACCCGGTGCAGCGAAATATAGCGGATCAAAAACAATCTTACCGTCCTCGTCATTGGTAGCCGTCAGATGAATAGAAGAAACCTTTTCGTACTTGAACAGGTATTCACCGCTCAGAGGAATTGTATACTCCGTATCTGACTCCGTGAT
This sequence comes from Oscillospiraceae bacterium, assembly GCA_017528675.1. GTDB lineage: Bacteria > Bacillota > Clostridia > Oscillospirales > Ruminococcaceae > UBA3855. Next base: position 1,918 of record JAFXOO010000500.1, read on the forward strand.
ACTCATGGGAGTTTTCAGATGCTTCTCGACGATTGCCTTCCAGTTTTCAACACCAAAGAATACTTCTCCGGCAGAATTGACATTTTGATACCTTGGATCGCTGCGCACTTCTTGCAAAACAGCATCACCGTCTACATTCGCACCCCAGAGAAAATCACCATTTGAATTCCGGGTAAATACCTGATATGCACCCTCAAAATCCATCCCGTACTTCAGCGGATCTACTTCGTCCTTGGGTTTAGTTGCATTATCCTCAGTAAACAGATAATCACAATAAACCGTAGAAGCTTCTTCGCTTTCCAGGGTAAACTGGAACTGACCTGCTGTAAGATCCTGATTCTTCAATTCCTTTTCAGCTTCTAATGCAAGAGACAGAATATTTGCATCAGCTTTCAGCGTAAAGTCAAGACCTGAATGTGCCGGGCATTTATTATATGCGTCAATTACGCTTTGATGATTCATCTGATAAACCATACTATCAATAGTGATATCAGGAGAACCATCCCGACTTTTCAGCAGAATCTGCACATCGAATTCTGCGTGATCCAGATCCTTATACTGCCTTACCTGACTGCCGTTCAGAATGTAGCCGCCATTGGAATCGACTTGCGGACGTCTGTCATCCATAGAATATGGAATGTAATTGGAAGTCAGCTCATACTGTGCCTCACCAGGTTCATGGTTTCTCGCATAATCTTTGGTCAGGAACGTCTGAAGGATGTTATTATTAGCATCAAATACAAAACAATGATTTACATCAGCAATATAAGCATCGTAGTATTTGGTAACTACTTCCTTCGTTCCATCCGGATGCATGATCGTTTCTTTGATGGTATAAGTACCGCCATCACTGATCTCGATATCTGCATGCGTAGAACCACGATCATCTCCAAAGACATACATATAAAACGTCTGGTCGGCAATCGAAACACGAGCATTTCCTTTCTTGGAAGTGTCATTCGGATCAACGTTTCCTTTGACAGTTGCAGTCACACGTTTCATGCCATTCGGAAGCATTTCAACAGTCTGATCACCTACAATCGTACAATACCCATTTGAAGTAAAGGTGTCATTCGAATCTCCAGGAATTACAGCAGATACTGTAATCACATCCTGATCCTCGAGCATGTACTTTGCGCCACCTGCACCTGAATTTTTCCAATAACGTCTGTTACCGTTCTCATCATAAATAAATTGAGGATTACCATCCCAGTTGTTTGGGGCTTCCTCCAGAAATTCATGAATCCGGTCCATATGTGTCCAGCCCATATCCGTATTAACATAGATTGGAATGCGGACGTCAACGTAAAACGTTTCGTCAATGCCATCATGTTGGAAATGGAACTCACCCTCGCCAGTTTTTCCCAGCACATATTTTGCTGTGATACGTTTCAGCGAAGTGTCGTTTGGATCCAGATAAGGAGTGATATCTCCGGTATAGTCTTTGGGCGGAGTATCCCAACCTCCCGCCGCTCTGCTGTAAGCTCCGTTAGGCGAACTCCAGAAACTATAATTTGTACTGTTTCGAGGAACAGTTCCAACAAGCTCAAGTTCTTCGCCAAGATAACAGATATACCTGTTACTTTGCGAATTCTGACCTGTTGCCGGGTCACTACTTCCATTTTCAGAACTTCCGTTCAGCATCATGGTTCCGGTGTCTTTATCTTCAAGACCCCATCCTGTCATAACGTAAATCGAGAACGCATCTGCCGTAAACATTGCAGAACCCTGAGATATCTCAGCTTCAACTTCCTTTACACCGCCATCCTCCTCAACATGCAGGAGAGAAAAATCTTCACCTGTAAGCTGTTGAGATTCAGGAAGTGTAATCTGGACATCAACTCCAGCACTCGGTTCCAGCTCAATGCCATCGATTGAATAGAAGCTGATATCGACTGCTATAGCATCAAGAGAAACAGCTTCTTCAGCATGATGGTCAGATGCAACCTGAAATGCTTCATCCCTCGAAACATCCGAAACCGTCATGAAGGTTCCCTCCGGGAACGCTCCCTCCGGTGCATACGCATCGACCGCAATACCCAGATCCGAGCTCTCGTGGAATTCGACCATCCGGGCAGTTGCTTCCTCCGTTGCACCCTGCTCCTCAGAAGCCTCACCAGAAGACGCTTCTGCAAGAGAAACATACCCGATGATACGCTGATCTCCCACAAAATACAAGGAACTGTCAACCGTACCATCCAGATCCCCTTCGACAATCGTCAAAAGCGTTTCTTCCCTGCTGCTCAGGATACCGCATCGGTCTGCCTGTCCATCCTGATCTGCGTCAAGCAGCAGAATGTCTCCCCGCTCAGGAATCGACTCCTTCACCGGATGCAGCAATCCTGCCTCCTCCAGAGCAACCGACCATGCCCAGCATCCGCCGCCGACCGGAATGGATTCCGCACCGGCTTCGTGCAGGCAGTAGTACGCAAACATTGCATTCCAATCGCCGTATGGATTCCCGTACCACACACCGTAGCGGGTTGAACCGCCGGCAACTCCGGTTTCAGGATCAATCGCAAAATCAGTTGAGCTTTCAACATATCCGATCTGTGAATCCGCAATGCATGCGACCTTCTCCCGCAGGCTCAGTCCATCCAGATCAGGGATTTTAGCCTCCCAGTCCTCAGAACTGTCACCCGGCGGAGCTGTGCCTTCAACCAGATCAATCGCCCCGGTATCAGGCAATTCCTGAGCCAGGGGATCTGTCATTGCAGTACCTGTCTCACGAAGCGCCCAGAATACGTTTCCACTGACCAGTACGGCCAAGGCCGTTACAAAAGACAGCATTCGTCGTCGCACCGACTTCTCAGCCCGGATCCGAGCGACGACCTGCATGATATTCCTTTTCAATACAATTACCTCACAGTCTGCTCGTCAGGCGTTGTTGGATGACCAGATCCGGAATAACACCTGCCCGATCATCTGATCATAAGCGATACAGCCGATAACCGTGCTGCGGCTGTCAATAGATGTGCTCCGGTGGTCACCCAGCACAAAGACCATACCATCCGGAACCTGATACGGGAAGGTAATGTCACACTCTCCCAGACTCTTTTCTGTCACATACGGCTCATCGAGCCTTTCGTCATTTACATAAACCGTGCCGTCCGGATCCATGCGGATTATATCCCCAGGAAGCCCGATCACACGTTTCAGCAGCAATTTGTTCTGCCATGCCACACAGCAAAGCTCCCCGTAGGTATAACGCTTTGTCTTGTACAGCACAAGGATATCACCGTCATGAAGCGACGGCTCCATGCTGTCTCCGGATACCTGAATCACCGGCAGAAACAGTGTGGAGACCAGTACTGCAACAGCAGCCACCACAACCAGAATGCCAATTGTGCTGGAGAGCACCCTTCGGAACCGCTGACGATAATTGATGCGCTCCCGCTCCCGGTTCACTTCCTCATGACTGATATCACCGGTACCGCCATCCTCCTCTGTCATTTCATATACGATATCCACAAGCTCCTTGCGGCTCAGATGCCGGAGATCTTTCTTGGTCATGTACTTCACCTCAACCGGCATAGTTTCCAATCTGCCTAAGGAAGCACTGAATCATTCGATAATGCATTGCTCCCTGATTGATAGACTATCATCACCCGGTGATATTTAGTCTACTTATACTACATAAATAGTATACCAGATAATCAGTAATTTGGCAATGGACAAAATGC
>JAFXOO010000501.1 GCA_017528675.1 Oscillospiraceae bacterium
AATGTTGACTTCTATTCCGGCTTTGTATACAGAATGCTGGGACTGCCGGTAGAGCTGTATACGCCGATCTTTGCAATTGCCCGCATCGCCGGCTGGTCTGCACACCGCATCGAGGAGCTCATCAACTCCAACAAGATCATCCGTCCGGCATACAAGGCAATCGACGATCCGAGGCCCTACACGCCCCTTTCCGAGCGGTAACCGGGCGGGGAGCCCCCGCTGGGCGGGGAGCCCCCGCAGGCGATTTTCTCCGAGGATTACGGTGCACTGTTTTACCAACCGCATGCCCCCAACGGCTTTGCCGAAGGGGGCATTGCTGCGCATGTCAGCACATCGCAGCGATGCCACCCAATCCCCCCTGTGCGGCGAGCGCAGCGATGCCGCCAAGCCGACCCTCATCTGTTTGGCTGCCCATGCCCCGAACCGCACCCAGTACCATCTATTCCGCCGCCGCTCCGCAAGGAGCGGTCGCAGCGGAAGCTGGTTTACCAAAAATCAGGATGCCCAAAAGCAGGTGCAGGGTGCAACCCTGCCGTCCGGGAGTCCAGAGGGTGCCGACGAGGGCACCCTCTGGGCAGGGGGAGCGGTGCACCCGCTCCATAAAATGCCCGTGCAGGGGGGCTGCAAGCCCCCCAAAAAAGCCCCGCCGGCAAGGCGAAATCCCCCGTCCACAAGAACGGGGGATTCTGTTTACTTCTGAATTGCTGTTTACTTCCGGAGCAGCAGCCGCTTCATCAGGCCGATATCAAATACATCGACCTCACCGTTCTGATCGACGTCAGCAGCGGCAAATTTAGCATCGTTGAATGCGAGGCGCTTGTGGAGATATTTTTGCAGTGCCACCAGGTCGAGCGTATCAACCTTGCCGTCCTGGGTGATGTCACCGGTGAGCACACCCTCTGCCAGATTATCGAAATCCAGCCAGAGCTGTACATCCTTGCTGTCCGGGCCGTAGGCCGGGGTATTGGTATTCTGGGAAGCGAGCTCCGCAGCAGTGAGAGCCTTGCTGTAAACTCTGACTTCATAGAAATCTGCCTGCGATTTTCTGCCGGTATCCGGGCAGGCACCAATGGTCAGCGGATAGTTCGAGGCTGCAACACCGGCAGTGGTGCCAACTGCCTGCTCACCGAGCATCTTGCCGTCTGCATAGACCCGCAGCATATTGGCCTGCGCATCATAAATGCCGGCTACCTGGTGCTTTGTGCCGATCCAGCCGGAGCCGGTGTTCATCTCGCAGTAGAGCGAACGCCATGCGCCGCCGGCATAGACGAAGAAGTCGAGCGAATTGTTGCGGGTGCGCAGCGCAAAGGCACTGTCACCCTTGCCGGCAAACATGTTGAATTCCGGATTGCCGGTCGGTACGACATTGACCTCAACCGTGAAGGAATTGTTGCCGGACAGGCACTTGTCGAGATTCGAGCCCTGCGGAACGGAGAGTGAACCGCTCACAGAATTGCCGGCGGAGGATTCCTTGAAGGAAGCACTGCCGCCCGGAACAGTCAGACCGTTCTGGCTCTTGTCCTGGAAGCTGACACCGTCCGAACGGAGCTTTGCAACCTGAGCGGTGCGCTGTGCATCGGTGCCGGTGCTCGGCATGATCGTGAAGCCCCAGTGATAGGCATGATTCGAGGGCAGACGGTACTTGTTCAGCGTTGCCGGGCCGCAGGTGGCGGAGCCGGTGCCCATTGAGCCGTAGTCGATGCTCAGCACGGTCTTTTCACGGGGGCTGAGCTTGTAGGGATGGTTCGCTGCCTGCAAATCGCTCGGCAGGAAGTGCAGTGCGGAGGCCTCGATTGTGCTGTCTGCGGCGATCAGGAGAGCGCTTGCATTTTTGGGATTCTGTACGCTGATCCACTTGACATCGGTCAGGTTGCCGCAGTCATCTGCCTTCATATACGGGTAGAACATGCCGGAAACAGTGTTCGTCCAGATGCCCTGTCTGCCGCAGGTCTTGCGGTCGTTGAAGGTCTCCACCGGGCCGTTGCCGTACCAGCTCACCTGCTCGGCGCCTGCCGGAAGGGTCATCACGGTGCCGACACGCAGGAAGTTGCCAAGCCCTGCCTTGGTGGCGTCTACATCCACATCCATGTGCACATAGCCGTTCGGAGATACGGTGTAGGTGATGGTTACGGAGGTGTTGCCGGCGTTCGGGAGATTCAGATGCGACGTGATAATCTTCTTGCCGTCTGCGCCGTCCTTGACATCAATGCCCTTGACCTCGATCTTGTCGGCGGCATGCTCCCACTTGCTGTCGAAGGAGCCTTTGGCGCCCCAGCCTGTGTCGTTCTCGACATTGCCACGCCAGAAATTCGGGCGGGGGCCGTTGTCGATGAGCATTTCACCCTTATAGGTATAGGACTTGAGCAGGCCGGTGCTCTTGTCAATCGAGAAGGTGAAATCCTTGCCGACCGGTACATACATATCAGAATGATCCACGACCTCCAGCGCTGTATCGCCCATCGGCGTGCGTGCGGTGGTGCCGGTCGAGGCGAGATTTACCTGCCCCCAGGAGAGCTCGGTGCCCGCCGGGATGAGATCGGTCGCTGTCTTTGTTCTGACGGAGAGGTCGAGAATGTACTCGTCGCCGGAGAGCGAGGATGCCGGAAGTGTGAACGGCACGGAGATGGTGCCTCTGGTCAGCGGCGGTACATCCGGATTTTTCACGGTGCCGCTCTGGATGGATATGCCGTTTTTCAGGAGCGACCAGGTCACCTCATATTCGTTGAGGTTGCGGAAATTATTCTCGTTATAGACCGAAACTTCGCCCTTTGCGGCCTGTGCACCGTCAGCGGAGAACCAGAAGTTCTGGTACTGGAACTTGACCTCCTGCAACTCAGGCTGCGGGGTTCTGTCCGCAGAGATCAGGCCGTTTTCACAGAAGCTGCCGTCATTCGGGCTGTCGCCCCAGTCGCCGCCGTAGGCAAAATATTTGCCCGGTGAAAGATCGGCATACAGATTCTTGTGGGCGCCTTCCGTGGCGTAGTAATCCCAGCCGCCGTTCGGGAGGCTGACGGCTCTGGACTGGTCAACCCAGTCCCAGATGAAGCCGCCAAGCATGTTGTCGGAGGAGCGGATCACATCCCAGTACTCCTTCAGACCGCCCACGGAATTACCCATAGCGTGGTCGTATTCGCACATGACATAGGGCATTTTGCCGTCGCCACGGTTGTAGCCGATGACATCCTGCCCCGGATACATGTCGGAGCCCATATCCACGCCCATCTTGAAGTGCTGGCCTTCACTGTGGACAGGACGGGTCGGGTCATGCTTCTTGAAGTACCAGATCATGTCCCGGAACAGGCCGTTCGCAGCGTTCGGGTCGGTGGAGTAGGTCATCTCGTTGCCGATTGACCAAGCCACGATGGACGGATTGTTCTTCAGACGCTTGTACGCCGTTTCGGTACGGTCCAGACCCAGCTCGTAGAACAGCCCCTTGGTGGCGTTGTCCTTGTCGCCCTGCAATGCATGGCATTCCATATTGGTCTCGGCCATGACATACATGCCGTACTTGTTGCACAGCCAGTAGAGATAGCTGTCATTGCTGTAATGGGAGGTGCGGATGGCGTTGACATTGTTCTGCTGCATGATGCGCACATCCTCCATCATGGTCTCCTGCGGGACTGCCTTGCCGTGGAACGGGTCGGTATCGTGGCGGTTCACGCCCTTGAGCAGGAGGCGCTTGCCGTTGATGGTCATGACCTGCCAGTTCTTGGTGGTGACATCGTAGTTGCCGTTGACCTCGGTGCGGGTGAAGCCGACCTCACGGAAGCCGAGCTGCGTGGAGATGGTCTCCTGCACATTGCCACGGTCGTCGATCAGTGTGAGCACCAGGGCATAGAGATTCGGGTGCTCTGCCGACCAGAGGGCGGGATTGCTGACGGTCGTCTCGATCTTCGCATTCGCAGCGCCCCACGAGCCTATGTTGTCAATCTTCGCAGCGGCACCGGTGAGGATCTGGTTGCCCGCCTCATCATAGGCCTCTGCACGGATCGACCAGCCGCCCTTGACGGAACCGGTGGTGTTGAAGATCTGGGCATCAATCGAGAGGGCTGCATTGGTGTAGGTGTTGTCGAGATCGGTGCGGACGGTGTAGTCCGTAATCATGACGGGCGATGCGCTCACGAGGAAGACATCCCGGAAGATACCGCCGTCATAGATCATGTCCTGGCCTTCAAACCAGGTGCCGTCGCAGAACTTGTGCACCTCGACAGCAAGCGTGTTTTCGCCGTCCTTGAGGTAGTCGGTGATGTCGAAGCGGTGCGGGCTGAAGGTGTCCTCGCTGTAGCCGACGGCCTTGCCGTTGATCCAGACATAATAGGCCGATTCCACGCCGTCGAACTGGATATAGACACGCCGACCGTCCGCACGCATGCCGTCATCAACCGTGAAGGTCTTACGGTAGAGGCCGACCGGGTTGTAGTTGGTCGGTGCGCTCGGAGCGGGCACATAGCCGTCATACTTCGACTGCCAGGGCATCACGACGTTGCAGTAGATCGGGAAGTCGAAGCCCTGCGCTGTCCAGCTATCGGGCATGCTCACGCTTTTCCAGCCGTCGGCGCCGTTCGGGCGGTAGTCGCTGTTCATGAAGCCGGAATTCCGGAAGCCGGATGCCTGCTGGTCATTCTGCACGACCTTCAGATCCCAGTTGCCGCCGCCACGGGTGAGCATCTGGACGAAGTCGGAATCCTCACGGGCATTGTAATCCCATACGGCATTCACGGCGGCCTCGGTGCTCTGGTACGGCAGCGGGTTGACGGTGGCAGGTGTCCGGTTCACGGCGAACACATCCTCGGTGCCGTCCTTGCCTGTCCACTCCCTGTGCGTGAAGGAAACATCGGCAGCACGGGCAGGCAGTGCGATCCCCTGCCATGCTGACCCTGCAAGCAGGAAGGAAAGCGCTGCTGCAAGGATTCTGGATGATCGTTTCATACTTAATCCCCCTTGTCTTTACGTTTTGTATCTCGTATCCCATAGATGGGATAAATGTCCATACATTTATACATATTTATATTAACAAATTATTCAAAACTATGCAACTGCTATATTGCAGAAAAGGTGGACGATGTGCAGATATGCGCCGGATTGCGCAGAAAAAATGCCGGGGACGCAGAAAAATCCAGGTCTGCGCTGAAGAAAATGTCCGGAGTTCTGTACGCATTCCGCAAAATGTCCACCGATTCTGCATTATGGGGGTTGTATAAATTTGTATAATTTGTTAATATTAAATTGTAGAATTGTATGTACATTTTTGTCCCGCTGCGGGACAGGGAGATACAAAACATCATGACAAGGAGGAACAGATCATGAAACAACAGACCAGAAGCCGTATTTTAGCGGGGCTGATCGGGGCAGCTATGGCAGTGGGGACTGCCGGGGTGATGCCGGCATTTGCTGATGAGGGGACTGTTTTCTATGTCGCACCGGACGGCGCTGCTTCGGGCTCCGGTACGCTTTCCGACCCGTTCGGCACGCTGACAGCGGCAAAGGATGCCGCACGCAATGCCACAGGTGATGTCACGATCTATCTGCGGGGCGGCGATTACCGGCTGACAGAGCCGGTTGTCTTCACGCCGGAGGATTCCGGCAGGGGCGGCACTGTCACCTACAAGGCCTATGCGGACGAGACACCCGTCATCTCCGGCGCCGTCAGAGTCACCGGCTGGGAGAAGTACAACGACAACCTCTGGAAGGCACCGCTTGATCGTGATACCAAGATGCGCTCGTTCTATGTGAATGACCACCGTGCCAACATGGGCAGTCTCGGCGTCGGCGCCAAGGGCGGCTACGGCCAGTACAATATCAGCAAGGGACAGGCGGACTGGGCGTGGGATTCCGGCTCCAAGAGCGACGGCGTTGCCTATAGCATCAACGATTTCCCCCGCATTACGTCGGATTTCGATGACCTGGAGATTGTCAACGGCACCACCTGGAACGAGAACATCGTCTGCACCCGTGACATCAAGGCAGACGGCGACTCGCTGATTCTCCTCATGCAGCAGCCCTATGGTGCCATTGCACAGACCCCCGGCTGGGGTGCAGGCTTCTCCTGCGGCGGCTGGCACACAATCTATAATGCGCTGGAATTCGTTAAAAATCCGGGTGAATTTTTCTTTGACAAGTCCGAGCATGTTGTCTATTACTACCCGCTTCCGGGCGAGGATATGACAACTGCCGACGCAGAGGCACCGATTGCCGAGCAGCTCATCGTGATCCGGGGCGAATCGACCGACAAGCGTGTCGAGAATATCGCCTTTGACGGCATCACCTTTGCGCATACGGACTATTCCCTGACCAATGTGGCAGGCTCCCACGGCAAGACAACCTGCCAGGCGGCGCAGACCTACACCGCCTTTGCGGATTCCAACTGGCACAAGTACAAATACGAAATGGCAGATACCCTGCCGGCTGCGGTGCATGTGACGAATGCAAAGAACATCGCCATCCGCAACAGCGTGGTCAAGCACACCGGCGCTGACGGCATCTCCATGACCAACGACGTCACCGAATCCGAGGTGTCCGGCAACTACATCACCGACATCACCTCAAGCGGCATCACCATCGGCCATCCCCAGCATGTCTACATCGGAGACAAGGCAGGCGACAACCACGAGAAATTCCCCAAGGGCATCGAGGGTGTGTGCTCGGATGTGACCGTGACCCAGAACATGCTCTATGACATCAGCGTGGTGCACGGCTTCGGCGGCTGCGCTGCGATCACGACCTATTACGGCGACCACATCCGCATCCTCTCCAACACCATCCAGAAAACCGCCTACAACGGCATTCACCTCGGCTGGGGCTGGTGCAATTTCAAGGACAGCACGACCTGCCACGACAACCAGATCTGCAATAACCGTGTGATCGGCTGCCTGAACCGGCTGCACGACTCCGGCGGTATCTATACCATCGGCCAGATGCCCGGCACGATCATCAACGAGAACTATATCCAGGGCATTCCTGCAGGCCGTGCCGGTGCGCCGACCTACGGCCTGCACAATGACGAGGGCACGGCGTATATCGAGGAGAATGACAACATCCTCGAAATTGACCCGAACGTGACCTATACCATCAACTGCGAGGACTACGGCCAGAAGCATCACCTGAACATTGCACGCACCTATGCAACGGTCTGCAAGATGGGCAAGAATCCGCCCGACAGCAAGATCGAAGACCCCATCGTGGTCAAGGACAATGTATGGCCGTTCCAGCAGTACAAGTTCTGTCTGAATTCCGGTGTGGATGATGACCACAGAGCGCTTGTGCCCGGCTGGCTGACACCGGCGGCGGACTATGTGTTCCCGGCAAGCTGCCAGACAACCTGCGGCAGCAGGCTCCCGATCCGCAAGGGCGGCAATACCGTGTGGATTGCCCCGGACAACACCGAGAGCTTCCAGGCGGGTGCCACGATGACCAAAGCGGCAGCGAATGCCACGAGCATCAAGACCCCGGAAACCGAAGGCGAGTACCGCATTTATGTGGTGGATGCATCCGGGAAGGTGCTGAGCAAGTCCCAGCATCTCCTGCGGCTGAGCGGCACCTCCGCCGGCATCGAGGCGGAGAGCTATGACATGCAGTCCGGCATCCAGACCGAGAACTGCGGCGAGGGCGGCAGCGATGTTGCCTATATTGAGAACGGCGACTACATCGGCTTCAAGGGCATCGACATGACCGGCGGCGAGTCCATCGACTTCCGCATTGCCTCCAACGGCGGCTCCGGTGCGATTGAAGTGCACCTGGATGCACCGGACGGCAGACTGATCGGTTCGATGGATGTCAGCGATACCGGCGGCTGGCAGGAGTGGAAGACCCAGAACTGTGCGATTGAGACAGCTTCCGGGATGCATGATGTCTACTTCGTCTTTACGGGCGGGGACGGCTATCTGTACAACCTCAACTGGTGGAAGCTCAATTCCATCGAGGTGCCGCCTGTCTACGGCGATCTCAACGGCGACGAGACAGTGGATATCTTCGATCTGGCACTGCTGAAAAAGGCTGTCCTCACGGGCGAGACTGAGTATTTCCGCAATGCAGACCTTGACGGTGACGAGGAACTGACGGTTTCTGACCTTGTGCTGCACACCAGGTATGTGCACGGTCTGCTCACACAGTTCCCGGTCAGTGAGTAAGAGAATTCCAGAAGCCAAGCCTATCTTCTTCATACAGCAGGTTCCTCCGGCGGATTGCGCCGGGGGGCTTGCTTTTTCCGCTGAAATGTGTTACAATAGGAGAGCGAAGCGCTGATGAAGCAGCGGATGCGGTGTTGCCTGAAGCGGCCTTGTGAAGCCGCCCTGCGGAGCAGAACGGTCAGCGTTTCCATAGTTATCTGCGAAAGGAGCATTGTCATGCCTTTACACGAATCCGGCGAGGATTATCTCGAAACAATCTATCTGTTGATGAAGGAAAGCCCGTTTGTCCGCTCTGTGGACGTTGCCAACGAGCTGGGCTATACCAAGGCGAGCGTCAGCCGTGCCATGCGGATTCTCCGGGAGGAGGGGATGGTGACGGTAGCCGAGGACGGACAGGTCAAGCTTACCAAGGCTGGCCGTGCCAAGGCAATTGCGGTTTATGAGCGGCACACCCTCATCACGGATTTCTTTGCCCAGCAGCTTGGGGTGAATCCCGTCACCGCCGAGAAGGACGCCTGCAAGATCGAGCATGTCATCAGCGAGGAGACATTCCTGCGGCTGCGTGCCTTCATGATCGAGCGGGGCTACGAGCCGAGAAATTGAGAAAGCTGCCGCTTCCGGCGGAATACGGCGTGCTCTGTGCGTGCGAAGCCGGAGAGACAGAGCGGGAGCAGCATGCGGCTGCCTATGCCATGCTGCGGGAGATGCTCCGTCACCGGTACGGGCTGGATGAGCTGCCGGAGATACTGCGCACAGAGCGGGGAAAGCCCTATTTCCCGGCGCATCCGGAGATCCGGTTCAGCATCAGCCATTGCAGGGGGCTTGCGGTATGCCTGCTGTCGGACAGGGAGTGCGGCGTGGATGCCGAAGGGCGCCGTCCGCTGCGGGAAAAGGTTGCAGCAAGGGTCTTTACCCCGGAGGAGCAGGCAGCGCTGCGGCGTGCTGCGGATCCGGACATGCTGTTCACCCGCCTCTGGACGCTGAAGGAGGCCTATGTCAAGGCGATCGGCATCGGCGTGAGCTATCCCATGCAGGAGCTGTGCTTTTCGCTTGCAGGGGATACGGTGCAGTCCAACCGGACAGATGCGGCATTTTTTCACTTCATGCCGGAAGGCTTTGCCGTCAGCGTGTGCCTACTAACAGCATAAGAAACGACCAGCCCGGTTCAGGCTGGTCGTTTTTCTTGTAATGCGCTTTTCCGGACTCCGGTAGCTGCCGGAGCTTTCTGAATTGCAGGGGACTCATTCTCCATCGCATAGGTGATGGGGCCTGAATTCGTCACCTTGGCATTCTCAGGAGCGGTTGAACTGCCGGAATCGGCAGTCGCAGCGCATCTGTTTACACGGTGCGGGGCGCTCGCTCAGCAGTCCGTCCTGCTTGTGTTGAATGGCGCTGCCGGCAGTCCGTTTTTGGCAAAGAGCGTGACGGGGCCGAAATTGTACCATGCATAGCGTGCCTCTGCCGGATACGGAACCTCCGGCGAGGTCAGCAGCAGCGTATTTTCGTTGACAGAGGGTGCTGCGCTGTGCCAGATGCCGTCTGCCCCGCAGATCTCAAAGCCCTCGCTGCCACGCAGTTCAAGCGGGCTTGTCGTGTCAAAATGCAGCCGGATTCCACCGCTTTCCGGAATGGCAGACCGCAGCAGCGGCGAGGTGGTATCCGCCTCCTGCAACCCGTAGACCTCCCGCAGTGCCTGTAGAAAGAGGCGGTGTGCCGGGGGGCGCTTCTCCTTCGGGTGGATTTCGCAGTATTCCCCGCAGTCGAGGATGACTGCCATGCCTGCATGCCGGTCGGCACGGTACACACGTTCCTGCGCCAGCCGGAGCTTTGCCCAGTGGACGCATTCCGCTGTGTTCAGCTCGGCATACATCGGGAGCTGCACGAGCAGGAACGGCAGTGCCGGATCCCGGAAATCCTGCCGCCATTCCCGGATCAGGCAGGTCAGCAGTGTCTCATAGTCCTCCGGGCGGTGGTCATCGGATTCTGCCTGGTAATACAGCACGCCCCGGAGCGTAAACGGCGTGATGCGCCGCAGCATCGTGTCATACAGCCCATGCGGGCGCAGCGGATTGATCGGCGCATACGGCCCCGGATAGCGGTTCTCACCGCAGACAGCAAGCGCTTCCTCCCAGGAACCCGTGGGATGCTCCCGGTAAAATGCCGCCAGGCGCTCGTTCCAGGCGTTTTGATAGACGCAGTAATCCCGGTAGGCCTGGTTGGCTTCCTCATCCGTCAGACCGGCAATGCCGTTTTCGTAGTCGGCAAGGTAGCGCCTGCCGGCTTCTGTGCTTTGCAGCATGGCCTCGCTCATCCACGCCGTGGCGGAGGTGCCGCCGTAGCAGCATTCCACAAGGCCGATTGTCACGCCGAGCTTCTTCGCCAGTTCCTGCGCAAACAGATACCCCACCGCTGTCCAGTGCTGTGTGGTGTCCGGCATCGGAAGCTGCCAGCAGGACGCCTCCTCCTCGGCATAGAACTGCGCATCGAAAAAGCCCCGTTTCCCGACATGATAGAGCCGCACACCGGATTCTTCACAGTCCCGGAGCAGCTCGCCGGGGTGTGCTGCATCCTTCACAACAAGCTCCATATTCGACTGACCGCCGCAGAGCCAGACCTCTCCGAGCATGACATCGTTGAGGGAAAGCGTTTCGCTTCCGTCCGAAACGGTGAGCGTATACGGGCCGCCTGCCGGAAGCGGCGGGAGCACCGCATGCCAGGCACCGTTCACGGTTTCCGCCTGTGCAGAGACACTCCCGATGGCGGCGGTGATGAGGCTGCCGTCCTCCGCATTTCCCCAGATGTGCAGAGGCTTCTCCCGCTGGAGAACAAGATGATCCTTGAAAATCGGTGCTAATTTCAGCATGGGAATGGCTCCTTTCTTGCGTTTTTGGGGCGGTCGCATTGCGACCGCTCAGGGGACTCCGTCCCCTGAACCCCTGCGGGGGCGCTGCCCCTCGACCCCGC
>JAFXOO010000502.1 GCA_017528675.1 Oscillospiraceae bacterium
GGCATATGGTATGCAGGCAGCTCCATGACAAACGGGGCAGGCTCGCCTGCGAACAGCTTTGTCTTTTTCAGCATGATGCCGGAGATGATGATCGCAGCCATGCCAATGAAATATGCGGAGACTGCGAACCACGGAGAGCCGCCGAAAATTGCACCGGAAATCATCGCAATAAACGGCAGCTTTGCGCCGCAGGGGATGAATGTTGTCGTGATGATCGTCATGCGGCGGTCACGCTCGTTTTCAATCGTGCGGCTCGCCATAATGCCGGGCACACCGCAGCCCGTGCCGACCAGCATCGGGATGAACGATTTGCCGGACAGACCGAATTTTCGGAATACTCTGTCAAGCACGAATGCAATGCGTGCCATATAACCGCAGGCTTCAAGGAATGCGAGCAGCAAAAACAGTACCAGCATCTGCGGAACAAAGCCCAGCACTGCGCCGACACCGGCAACGATTCCGTCCAGAATCAATCCTTTCAGCCAGTCAGCAGTGCCGACCGCATCCAGACCGCTTTCAACCAGCGACGGAATGCTCGGCACGAATATGCCGTAATCCGCCGGATCGGGCTCCTCAAAGCCGTTTTCCTCGAAATACGCAACTGCCTCTTTGTAGGATACGCCAACGACTTCTTCCTCATCCGCACCGTCGGGCACAGACTCAAAATACACCGTCTTTTCAATCATTTCGAGTGTTTCTTCATCTTCAATGGCAATAACCGCAGAATTCTCGCCGGTCACTGCCTTCATCTCTGCGAGAACGGCGTCTGCATCGAAATCCTCCGCCTCAGTGTCCAGCTCATAATAAGCGCTGACTGCATTTGCAGCATCCTCATATTCGCCGGCTTTCTCCTCATAATCCGCAGAGCCGATACCAAGCAGATGGAAGCCGTCACCGAACAGATTGTCATTCGTCCAGTCGGTTGCCCATGCGCCCGGCCCCATCATCGCAATCAGATAGACAAGGAACATGATTACCGCAAAGATCGGCAGACCGAGAACACGGTTTGTCACGATTTTGTCGATCTTATCCGAAGCCGTCAGCTTGCCGGCACTATGCTTCTTGTAGCAGGCTTTCATGACGGATGTGATATAGATGTATCGCTCATTTGTGATGATGCTCTCGGCATCGTCATCAAGTTCTTTTTCCGCCGCCGCAATATCCTGTTCAACGTGCTTCAGCGTTGCTTCGGGAATGCTCAGCTTTTCGAGCACCTTATCATCACGCTCGAAAATCTTGATCGCATACCAGCGCTGCTGCTCCTCCGCCAGATCGTGAACGACGGCTTCTTCAATATGTGCAATTGCGTGTTCAACCGGTCCGGAGAATGTGTGCTGCGGAATTGTTTTGGTATCTTTCGCCGCTTTGATTGCAGCCTCCGCTGCTTCCTGTACGCCGGTACCTTTCAGTGCCGAGATTTCAATAATCTCACACCCAAGCTGACGGGACAGCTCCCTGGTATTGATCTTGTCGCCGTTTTTCCTGACGACATCCATCATGTTGATCGCAATGACAACCGGAATGCCAAGCTCGACAAGCTGCGTTGTCAGATAGAGATTGCGCTCCAGATTCGTTCCGTCAATGATGTTGAGGATCGCATCGGGACGCTCACCGATCAGGTAGTTTCTGGCGACAACTTCCTCCAGCGTATACGGCGACAGTGAATAGATGCCAGGCAGGTCGGTGATCGTCACGCCATCGTGATTTTTGAGCTTGCCTTCTTTCTTTTCAACGGTGACGCCCGGCCAGTTTCCGACAAACTGATTTGAGCCGGTCAGTGCGTTGAACAGGGTGGTCTTGCCGGAATTAGGGTTTCCGGCAAGCGCAATGCGGATATCCATATTCATGCTTCCTTTCTGTGGTTAGATAAAACTAACCCATACTTATAAGAATTATTCAACCTCAATGAGTTCAGCATCCGCCTTACGGAGCGACAGTTCATAACCACGGACTGTCAGCTCGATCGGATCACCGAGCGGCGCAACCTTGCGCACATAGACCTCCGTGCCTCGTGTGATGCCCATATCCATAATACGGCGTTTGATTGCGCCCTCACCATGCAGCTTTACGACCTTCGCTTTGCCGCCGATCGGGACTTCCCTGAGCGTTTTCATCTGTAATTCCTCCTCACACCATGATTTTTCTTGCCATATCTGCGCCGATCGCAACACGGGATTCCTTGACTTTGACGATCACATTTTCACCGAGATTGCTGATGAGCGTGACCGTTTCACCGACGGTAAGCCCAAGATTTTCAAGATGTTGCTTCAATGCAGGATTCCCGCCGATTTTCCGGATGGTCAGCGGTGTGTTGGCATCTGCAAGACTGAGCGGCATCATACATTCCTCACTTTCTGTTAGCTGTGACTAACATAATACCATAATAAACGGTTAGATTTCGCTAACCAAATTTATTTTAGCACTTGCAGTTTGATTTGTCAAGGCTTTCAGATGCAAAGAATGCAATTTCGTTGGATTTCATAGTATTTGCTTGCGCTGCTGCTGCTTTTTGTATCGTTTGACATGATTTACCCCCTGATTCCGCCTGTCAAAAAAGTGCTGTTGCAGGGTTCGGGGCGGCAGCCCCGATCAGGGTGCAGGGGGCGAAGCCAACAACTTAAGGCAGCACCACCAGCTCTGTGCGGTGTTGCCTTAACAGCATAATTGATGATCGTGAGAGTCAAATCCCTGCGTTATACGGGGACAGGGCTTTTCTTTTCAGGTGCTTGTCATGATCTTGCCTTTGCTGCTATCTTGTGATATAATTGAGAAAAAAAATGAAAAATATGCAACCGAAGTACTCAGTTTGGGTAGTAGTATAGTAGGAGCTTCTAATCACACATGAGAGGAGGGACATCGTGGAAGATCAGCAGATTATAGAAATGTATTTGGAACGCAATGAAGATGCTGTTGCTCAAACTGAACGAAAATATACGAAATATTGTCGTTCAATAGCAATCCATATCCTGCATATCCCTGAAGATGCTGATGAAGCACTCAATGACACCTGGCTTGCGGCCTGGAACAGCATCCCCCCACATATTCCCGAACGCCTGCAAACATTTCTCGGCAGGCTGACAAGAAATATCAGTTTGAAGCGTGTTCGCTCTGAGAAAGCAATGAAGCGTGGGGCAGATGAGGTAAGAGTCGTATTTGAAGAAGTTGCAGACTGGCTTCCATCCGATCAGGATGTTGAACAGCAGGTATCTGAACAGGCTCTGGCAGATGAGATCAATCGCTTTCTTGAAAGGATATCTGATATAGAACGAAATGTATTTGTCAGACGCTACTGGTATATGCAGTCCATTACAGAGATCGCTAAGTACCACAATTTTTCAGAAAGCAAAGTGAAATCCATGCTGTTCCGAATACGCAAAAAGCTCTATGACAGACTGAAAAAGGAGAATTATCTATGAAAGCTGATACATTTTTGAATGCAGTCGGAATGATTGATGACCGTTATCTTGATGTCGATACACCACGAAAAGCGGTCACACATCGAAAATGGACAAAATGGATCGTTTCGGTTGCTGCTGCGGCAGCGCTGATCATTTGCCCTCTCCCTGCACTGACAGCATTTGGTGTCGATTCTGCGTACAATGTTCTGTACCATATTGCTCCCTCTGTTGCACAGACATTCAAACCGGTACAGAAAACCTGTGAGGATCATGGGATTGAAATGACGGTGATCTCTGCTGAACGCATTGGAAGTGAAGCGAGTGTATATCTTGCTATGCACGATACAACAGGTACTTGTCCTGATGGTGAATGGGATCTGTATGACAGCTATCACATCAACGTTCCCAGTGATATGACAGGTCATTGCAGTTTCTCGGAATATGATGCAGATACGCACACAGCGTATTTTGTGGTTCATCTGGAGACAATGGATGGCAGCACGATGCCGGAAGGAAAGATAACATTCTCCGTTCAGGAGATGCTGCTGGGTAAGGAAGAAACAAATGCTGTGCTTGAAGCGATAGATATGAGCAGCATTCCGTATGAACCGCAGACCATGACTCTGAGCGAAATCAGTGGCGGTTCTTCCTATGATGAGCTTCCCGATCCCCAGGAGTATCGTTTTTTAATTCCTTCTAAACAGGCAATCTGTACCCCGACAAAGGGTGTGTCCGTTGAAAGCATTGGCTACATTGACGGAACGCTGCATATTCTGACAAGATACGATGATATTCCGCACACAGACAATCATGGGTATATTGAACTTGTAGATCAGAATGGGAATATGATCAGTGAAAAAACACAGATCAGCTTCTCATATTGGGATACAGCACACAGGGACAGCTATACTGAGCAGATCATTCCCGTTTCCTACGATTTGCTTGAAGAATGCACGCTGCAAGGTAAATTTGTAACTGCGCAGGATTATACCTCAGGTGATTGGGAGATTACCTTTTCTTTGGAGTAAGCCCCTCATAATCCAAAGTATATTGGCACACCGGTTTTTCGTTCCGCATAAGTCAGAATTGTGGAGCATGCCACAACAGGCATAAGCCCTATTGAAACGAGTAACCGCAAGCTCTCGGAAACGCTCTGCAAGCGTTTCTGAGGGCTTTTCCGTTTGCCAGACGGTCAAGCCCATTGCGGTGAAGCTCTATCAAGAAGTATCTCCAAAACAGACAAATCAGCAGGCTATGAAAATGAGGAACAGTTCATACGGCTGTTCCTCTTTGAATGATGATGATCTGCATGGACATAGGTTTGGACTATGCCTTTCCTCATTTGCATACCCATTGGGATGCTTGGTCAGAAGCTGCTCAGATCCTGATATCCGTGACGACCCATTCATTTTCTTCGATGGGATAGGCATTGCCGCAGTACGGGCAGGCTTTGACCTTTGCCGCATCGAAGCTCGCACCGCAGGACGGGCAGGAAACAGCCATGATGGAAAATCCCAGCTCCGTGGGCTTTTTGATGACTTTCCGCAGTTTCATGCGGATTTTGTCAGACCTGCGAAGGACTTTACCGTTGTGGTAGTGCAGACTGTCGGTATAAAATGTGAGCGATACATCGCAGACACCGTCCTTGATGCTGTATTTGTTCACGCCGGAATTATGGTAAGTAATATCCACGATCTCACGCAGTTTTTCCGGAATCGGTCTGTCACACTGGCAGATAGTCAGCTCCTGCGGATTCTGGCTGTAGAGCATGAGCTTCAGAAGCGACATGGACTTGTCACGGAAGTATTCTGTTGAAAAAGTGGGGTCGAGCGTATGCATCTTATGACAGAATAGCAGGGATTTCACCGCTTTACTGCCGCCTCGTGCATTCTTGCCCATCAGTTTTACTGAGCGGATTGAATTTACGATGAACCATGCACCGGCACCAAACATCACGCCGAGAATTGCGCTTGCCAGTATACCGGATGCGCATTCCATCAAAAGTGCAGGGCCCGTCAATGCTCCGGTGAAGGCTTTGAACAGCGTTGATACGATGAAGATCACCAGAACGAGACCGGTACAGACAAGGGCATATTTTGTGATTTCCTTCGTGTCGAAGATCTTTTTGCCGTCTTCCTCTATGAAGAAATGCATCACCTTCGGATACAGCTCATCCATGAGGAATTTTGTGTTACAGGATTCACATCCGGATTCGAGCTTTCCAAGCGTAGACGGCGCACCGCAGTTCGGACAGCACATCGCAGTAGCAGGAGAGGGAACGCCTCCCTGTTTTGGCTCCTGCATGACAAGGGTCAGTCCACCTTCAGCGTCACTGTTGTAGATCTCCTTCTGGGCATCCCGGATGGTCGTGGTGAAATGCTTGCTGCTGCCAATGATAGAATTCACAAAGACACTGTCACCGTAGGAAATCGCCCCAACATCGTGATGGCTCGATTCCGGTTTCCGGATCTGTATCTGCATCTCCAGCCCCAGTGACCGGAGCTTTTGTTTTTGCAGCTCCAGCGTGAAGCGTGTGTCCTGACTGGAAAGCTCAGGGGTTTTCCCATTGCTGTACCAGTCGGAAAGCTGTTTTGCAAAACGATGATAATGCTTCTTCTTTTCATCTTTGTTTGAAAGGCTGGCATTTAATTCAAAGTTATCCATAATGTCCTTTTCTCCAATGAAACCGCCCTTTTGTCCCCGTTGAGATTCCGTATAACCGGCTGGAACATCAATCATCGGATCGATTGGCAAGCGGGAAACATCCGGGAAAATCGGGTTGTTATAATCCGCATTACCGTTTTCGTCCAATTTATACCAAATCGGGAACGGAACACCAAAGAAACGTTGACGAGATATGCACCAATCTTGGTTCAAACCGTCAACCCAAGTTTCATAACGTGTTTGCATGTGTGCCGGATACCA
>JAFXOO010000503.1 GCA_017528675.1 Oscillospiraceae bacterium
CCCGCACCGATTACCACTGGCAGCCCCTTGGCGCCTACTATGCAGCCCAGGAGTTTGCGAAGGTCGCTGACGTTCCTTTTGCGGATCTGGATACCTATGAGAAGGTGGACCGTGAGGGCTATGTCGGGGCATTTGCACGGGTGAACCATATTGATGAGCTCTATAATGCAGCAGAGCGCTTCACTTATTATAAGCCGGCAAACCTCAGTTCCGTGAGCTGCACCTATTTCAACAATGACTTGTCAAACGAGCGCAGCGGGTCCATGTTCTTTGAGGACAATGCGGTCAGCGCCAGCTATACGGTGTTCATCGGTACTGATGACTGCATCTTCAAGGCGGAAACACCGGTGGATAACGGACGTGTGCTTGTGATCTTCAAGGACAGCTACGGCAATGCGCTGGTGCCGTTCCTGACGGAATCGTTCTCCAAGATCTATCTGTGCGACTTCCGGTTTTTCAACACGGATGCGGTGTCCTTTATTGAGAATGTCGGTGCAACAGATGTGCTGTTTGCGATGTCAACCGTTGCGGTGACCTCCTCGAAGAAGGTAGATACGCTTGCAGGAAATCTCGGCGTATAGCCGGAAATAGTGGTTCCTGTCATTTTTGGTAAAATCCGGGTACTACGAATAGTAAAATCCTGTTCATATCTTTTCCACAAATCGGAGATCTGACGCCGTTGCGCAGCTTCTCCACAGTTTCAACCGAGTTTTCAACAAGTTACAGAACGGAAACAGCGTTGTTTTCCACCCTGTGTTGAAAACACGGTGGAATGATTTTGAATACATGCTGTATACTTCATAGCCCGGCTGCCCACAATAGTGGCAGAACCGGGCTATTTTTCCCGGTATACCGCAGGAAAGGATGATGAACTTGGTAAAGGGAGTCAATCACCGTGTCATTGAGATCAATCGCCCGGAAAGTGCCTATTTTGAACGGGCTGTGCTCTATCTCCGGCCGGAGCTGAGCGACAGCTCCCTTCAGGCTGTGGAGCTTGCGGCCGAACGCTATCTTGGAGATGCACTCACGCAGAAACGGCGTTTCCGGATGAGCGGCTGGCTCTGGTTTGCGCTCGGCATGATGGCATCCGGTGTGGCAGCAGCAGGGATTTTTCTGCTTCGGTGGCTATGATGTCTGCGAAAACACAGGGCGGTATCAGAGAAAAGAGGAACAGTCCGGCTGAAGATGTGAATTATTTTTGAAAGAACCGAAAAAATGCTTGTAATTTATTTGTAACTATGTTATAATGGTAGAGTACAAGAATTGTGAAAAATGGAGTGAGATCATGCAGGAAAGAGATAATCTGATCATTGGCAGGAATCCTGTCCGTGAAGCGCTGCGCAGCGGGCAGCCGATTGATACCGTTTTCGTTAGTGCCGGCGCAAATCTCGGAGAAATCCGGGAGCTGGCAAAAGAGGCCGGCGCTGTTGTCAAGACCGTGAATGACCAGAAGCTCTCACAGCTTGCTGAGGGGGGCGTCCATCAGGGCGTTGTGGCACTTGGTGCCTGTGCAAAGTATGCAAGTCTTGAGGATCTGCTGGATGTTTCCGCCAAAAAGGGGACAAAGCCGTTCCTTATCATTTGCGATGAGATTGAGGATCCGCATAATTTAGGCGCCATTATCCGGACTGCCGAGACAGCCGGTGCAGATGGCGTCATCATTCCGAAGCGCCGGAGCGCCATGCTGAGCCCGACGGTCTACAAGACCTCGGCCGGTGCGGCAAGCTATGTGCCGGTCGCAAGAGTCCCCAATATTGGTGCAGCCATTGACCGCCTGAAGAAGGAAGGCGTCTGGATCTACGGCACCGACATGAACGGCAGCCTGTACACCGAAACCAGCTTTGACGGTGCTGTGGCACTTGTCATCGGCTCGGAGGGGACAGGAATGAGCCGTCTTGTGCGGGAAAAATGTGATTTTCTTGTAAAGCTGCCGATGCTGGGGAAGATCACCTCGCTGAATGCATCAGTGGCAGCGGGTATTTTTATGTATGAAGTGGTACGTCAGAGAGGATGAATTTACATAAATGGATAAACAGGATAAACAGGATCTCTCGCTGGATGATATCCTGAGTGAATATGCGCCCGGTGAAGGCCCTGCCGGTCTGGATGCGCCTCCCCTGACAGAGGAGGATATGGCCATCGCAGAGGCGGTTGCCCATGCCGAGAGCACCCGACGCACGCCGGCACGCCGTGATCCGGATCAGACACACACCAAGGTCGGGTTTATTCAGGCAGCGGATGCGGAGCAGATGCCGATGCGGGTCAATGTGCCCTCCGGGCAGAAGCCGCCGCAGCAGCCGGCGGCAAGACCTGTCTTTGCGGATGATACGCCCAAGATCCGGCGTATGAGCGATTCCACCAGAGCACGGGAAATTGCCAAGAACAAGAAGAAAAAGAAAAAGGGCGCCAAGGTGCCCCAGGAGGATTATACCTACGCCAAGGAACGCCCGGAGGGTGAGTATCTCTTTACCCAGATCAAGGGCGCCAAGCGTGCAAAGAACCGCAAGAAGGTCAAACGGGAGCCTGTGCTCGGTGCAACCGGAACCGAGACCATCCATATCAACCTCAAGGATGTCGTTCCGGTCAAGCAGGCACCTGCTGCTGAGCCGGTACAGCCGGTTGAGGTTCCGCCGGCACCAAGAGCGCAGACCACCAGTCTGGATTTGTCTGCCATTCAGCAGGCAGCCGATCCGGTGGCGCTCGATGTCTCCATTACCCGAACCAAGGAGGAGGCGGAGGCCGAGACCCGCAAGCGTCAGGAACGCATCGACCGCATGGAGCTGCAAAATGTGACGGATATCCGGTCGGATATCGCAGAACTGCGCGGCGCCATCAGCTTCCGGATTCTGGCACTGACGATTGTGTTCTTCCTGAGCGGCTATATGGCGCTTGGCGATGTTCTCACCACGAAATTTCTGACAAATCTGCACCCGGTCATGCTCGCCTTCATCGAGCTGCTGCTTGGTCTGGCGGCATGCGTGGTCTGTGTGCCGGTTCTGCGCAACGGTCTGACCCGGCTGCTCCGGTTCCAGGCGGATACCGACAGCCTTGCGGCAGTGTCGCTGGTGTCCGGCGTCGTATGCTGCGTTTCCAATGTTGTGACCGCCATCGGCTACGGCACCTATCGGCCGTATTTTTTGCCGTGTGCAGTGCTGGCGCTGCTTCTGCATTCCATCGGAAAGCTGATGATCGTGAACCGTGAGATTACCAATCTGCGGTTTGTCACCCGCCGTCATGACTGGCATGGCCTGAGCATCCTGGAGGATGAGCAGCTTGCCGAGACACTGACACGGGGAGTACTGGCGGATTTCCCGATTCTTGCCGTGATGCGGCATACGGATTCGCTGACAGACTTCCGGAAGTACACCTATTCCGCCGATATGGCAGACCGCTTCTGCCGTGTGGCAGCTCCGCTTGTAACAGTATTCGGACTGGCAGTTTCCATTACGATGACCGTCCTGCGGGAGGAATCCGTGAGCTATTGCCTGATGCTGATTTCCATGTTCATGGCTGCAACGAGCGGTGCGGCACTGACCTTCATCGTCAACATGCCGATGCTCAAGGCGTGCCGCAAAATGGCTAAGAACGGTGCGCTGATGCTGGGATACCAGAGTGTGGATGATTTCTATGATACCAATGCGCTGCTCATTGATGCAGCCTCCCTGTTTCCGGACGGGTCTGTGAAGCTTGCAGGCGTGAAGCTGTTCATCAACGGCAAGACGGATGAGATTCTGCTCACTGCCGCAAGCCTCGCCCGCTTTTCCGGTTCCATCCTCGGTGGCATTTTCAGCGATGTGCTTCAGGGCAGAGATGCCCACCTGTTCCCGGTGGAAAACTATGTTTACGAGGATTCCATGGGACTTTGCGGCTGGATTCACAGCCAGCGTGTGCTCATGGGCAACCGTGAGCTGATGATGGCGCACAATATCGAGGGTCTGCCCTCCCGTACAAGAGAGGAGGAGCTGATCGGTGTCGGCCAGGAGGGCGTCTATCTCTCCATTTCCGGCAATCTGTCGGCGCTGTTCCTCGTGGAGATCAACCCCAATAAACAGACCAAATACTGGGCCAAGCAGTGCGTCCGCCACAATATGTGCATGGTCGTGCGCAGTGTAGACCCGATGATTACCATTAACCGCCTTGCACGCATTCTGGAGGTGCCGCAGGAGGTGCTCAAGATCCTGCCGGTGAAGATGTTCAAGGTCTACAACAAGGAGACAGAGCCGACCGAGAGCATGAGCGCATCCCTTGCAACGACAACCGGCTTTTCCAGTGTTGCGCAGCTCATTGTCGGCACGAAGGTGATCCGCAGTCTGGCGTATTTTGGTATCTTCATCCAGGCTGTCACCATTCTGCTGGGGATCGGCATTGTCCTGATGGAGGCGGTGCTGCATGTCGGACTGACGCCGGCATGGATGCTCATACTCCAGCTCGCTTCGACCCTGCTGACCTTGCTTGCGGTCAATATCCGCCGGATCAATTGACCGTCCGTTGGTAAAGGAGAAACACTATGGCAAAACAATCCCGCCATGAGCTGCCGAGGCTGCGGTCAAACCTCAGCGGCAGCTCAACCGGGAAATCTACCCGACGCCGTGGACGGCGTGACCGCTTCTCCAGCGAGACAGCACCCATCGTGCTCCCGCAGGAGATGCGCAGTGAGCTTGCCAGAGAGCGGGAGATTTCCCGCATTTCTGAGCAGTTCACCGATTATGATACACCACAGGCCGCCGCCCCTCGCAGACGAACCCGCCGCAGAACAAGCGGAATTATCCGGCTTCTGCGAGGTGTCTGCATTGTGGCGGCGCTTGTTTTTCTGCTGTATTCTGCTGCGGCGCTCCTGCTGTTGAGCCGGCTGAACCGGGTTCCGAGGGGAGAGCGCACTGTCATCAGCGGCACACTTGACAGGCTGTACGTCCGTACTGTGCTGCTCATCGGGACAGATTCCCGTGACCTCACGGAGGATCGGGGCAGATCGGATTCCATGATTCTGGTGACGCTCAACTCCCGCACCCATGAAATCGGGCTGCATTCGCTCCTGCGGGATTCCTGGGTAACGATTCCAGGATACGGCGAGGGGCGTCTGAATGCTGCCTATTCCCAGGGCGGCGCAGAGCTGCTCATGGATACCATCGAACAGAATTATAATGTGAGCGTCGATGACTATGTGTGCGTGGGCTTTCAGGGCTTTGCAGGCGTGATTGATGCGCTTGGCGGGGTGGAGCTCACGATCTCCGATGAGGAGGCAGATGCGATTAACCGGATGCTGAGCTATGAAGTGAATTCGCTGATGGGTGAGGCGGAGAACGACGGTATGCTTTCCTCCGGCGGCACACTGCTCCTTGACGGAAAACAGGCGCTTTCCTATACAAGAATCCGCTATGTCGGGAATGCCGATTTTGAACGCACCTCACGCCAGCGTGAGGTCATGACGGCGCTCAGTGAGCGTGTCAGGGAACAGATGCTCAGCGCCGCCCCGAAGCTTGCACGGAATGCGCTGCCGCATATTACGACGAATATGAACCTGGCGGAGCTGTATCTGCTGTCGCTGCGTGCGCCGTTTCTGACGGGATACAGCATGGCAGAACGGCAGATTCCGGCTGACGGCACCTGGACAGCCGACACGATCAACGGCCAGTCCGTGCTGCTCGTGGATTTTGAGGCCAATGAGCAGATACTCCGGGACAATGCCTATGCTGCCACAAAGGAGATGCCATGAGGAAGATGATTCTGCCGCTTCTTGCAGCATTGCTGCTGACGGGATGCGGCACACCAAAGCACCAGCCGGCGGAGCCCATCCGTATGACTGAGGCGGAAACGCTGCCGGAGACTCCACCGGAGCCTGCAACCGAAGCGCCTACCCTCGATGTCAGCGAGCGGCTTGCGGAGCTTGCACAGATGACGGGGACGGCTGTGGTGCTCGATGAACACGGCCACCTCAGCGAGGAGGAAGCTGCACAGTGTCAGGAAACACTCCAGGCGCTCTCTGACAGCAAGGGCATCTGCACGGCGCTTGTCATAACCGATGTGCTCGACGGCAATACACCGGAGCGGTTTGCCGCACAGTATTACGATGCCCTGTTCGGGGCACAGGCAGAGGGCTTCTTGCTGCTGCTCAACAACGAAACCGGACAGGATTACTATTATTGCCCAGGAACAATCACGATTGCAGATACAGAATTGCGCCTTGCGATGGCATCGGGTGATCTTGCAGAAGGGGATTACCCGTCGGCGCTGCAAATTCTGCTTCCGGCGGCAGAGGAACTGCTTGTGGTTCCGCCGACAGAAGACATCCCGCAATCTGACATGGAAGCCAATTAAAGGAGGAACACTTATGCAAAAGGATGTACAGAGCATTCTGCAAAGCACCGCAAAAGTCATTGTCGGCAAGGATGAAACCATCCTGCAAGCCATCATTGCAATGCTTTGCGGCGGCCATGTGCTGCTGGAGGATGTGCCGGGTGTCGGCAAGACGCAGCTTGCGGCAGCGCTGTCCCGTTCTGTGGGCGGCGAATTCCACCGGATCCAGCTCACCCCTGATATCATGCCCTCCGATATTACGGGCTATTCCATCGTCAACCAGCAGGACGGCTCGCTGGAGTACCGTCCGGGTGCAGCGATCTGCAATTTCCTGCTTGCCGATGAGATTAACCGTGCCAGCCCGAAGGTGCAGTCCGCCCTGCTGGAGATCATGGAGGAGCACCAGATTTCTCTCGACGGGCAGACCCACAAGCTGCCCACGCCGTTCATGGTCATTGCCACCCAGAACCCGGTTGAGACTTATGGCACCTATCATCTGCCGGAGGCGCAGATGGACCGTTTCTTCATGCGCATTTCGATGGGCTATCCCACATTGCAGGAGGAGCTTGCCATTCTGGACAGAAACGGCGAGCAGAACCCGATCAACAATATTACCGAGCCGGTGATTACACCTGCCGAAATTGAACAGCTTCAGGAGCAGGTGAACACGGTGAAGGTATCGGACAATGTCCGCAGTTACATCATTTCGCTGGTACATGCCACCCGTGAGAGCGATATGGCAGCGCTTGGCGTCAGTCCGAGAGGCTCAATCGCCTGCTTCAAAGCGGTGCGTGCCTCCGCCTTTGTGCATGGCCGCAATTTCGTCACACCGGACGATGTCAAGGCGCTTGCTGTGCCAGTGCTGGCGCACAGAATTCTGCTCTCTCCGAAGGGGCGGAATACCCTTGGCTCTCCGGAAAAACTGGTGGAGGAGCTCCTCAGGAGTCTGCCCGTACCGGCCGAGAACTGACAGCCATGAAGAAGAAAACAAAACTGAGCGTATTTATGGAGCGCTTCAAGCTTGTCCTTGGCTTGCTGTCGATGGTGGGAATGGCCTATCTGTTTACATTCTATCTGGATGCGGATATCGGCGTGGTCGTATTTGCCTTTCTGCTGATTGCGCCGCTGCTGTCGGTGCTGCTGGCGTGGCTGGCATCCCGGAAGGTGACGGCGGAGCTGTCTGCACCGGATACGCTGCAAAAGGGCAGGCATTTCAATGCCGTTGTGACAGTCAAGACGGACAGCAGGCTGCCTGTGCCGTTTCTGCGGATATCGCTCCAGCCGGGCGCAAGCTTTGTCCAGGATGATACACGCACGCTGCAAAGCGCCATGACATCCGCAGAGCCGATAGAGCTGTCGTTCGGAATGACAGCGGTCTATCCCGGACAGGGTATCATAGCGCCGGGGCATCTTGCAGTGAGCGATTATCTGGGACTGTTCCGTTTCCGGATCCGGCAGTTGCCGGAGGCGCTGCATGTCGGTGTGATTCCGGAGATTCCCTCGCTGACGGGTGCAGGGCTGATGCTCCACAATGTCAGCGATATTGTTCTGACAAGCGATGAGGAGGAGGAGGAAACGAGCGCCTCCTTCTCCACGCAGAGCATGCCCGGATACATCCACCGGGATTATGTGCCGGGTGACAATCTCAAGCGCATCAACTGGAAGCTTTCGGCCAAGCGCCGCAAGCTCATGGTGCGCATGGACGAGGCGGCTTCGGCAGTCCGTCCGACAGTAGTCCTTGATCTGCGGCCGGAGGATACACCTGAAGATCTGAAGCGCCGTGAGATCATGATGGAGGGCGCACTCGGCTTTCTGATGCTGCTGGTGCGGCAGGGAATCGGCTGTACGCTGCGATTTCCGAATGACGGCACATGGAAGTGTCTGCTGCTTGAATCCGAGGATGCAGTCCGTGTGGCAGCGGTGGAGCTGGCGGGTGCCGACTTCATCAGCGACGGTAACCGCATAGATCCTGCGGCGATGCAGGAACGTGCCTTTCTGATCTATTCCACCCGGCCGGATGCAGCGCTTTCCGAAATGCTGCGGAGAGTGGGGGACCAGGGCTATCTGAGTGTAATTGTTCCGACCATGCCGGAGCTGCCGGAGATCAGCGGGGCAGATGCCGTTTGGCAGCTCTCCGAAGATTTTTCCCTGACAGCGCTGCAAAAGTGAGGTGGCGGTATGTGGAATAAACTGAAACAGGCCGCAAATCATCCGGTCTGGCAGAGCATCAAGCACTTCTGCGGGGATCCGGTGCAGCTCTATGCTGTATTTCTGGTCATGACCGCCATGTACTATTATCATGAGGATTTCACATGGCTGTATACGCTGCTGTGTTTCCCGCTGAGCTATGTGCTGATGCGGTTCTATGACTTTGTGGCAAAGCACAGATTCATCGGCCCGCTGAGTTACATTGCCTTCCTGGTTGCGGGAATCTATGCTGTGACACTGCTGACAACCTACGGCAGCAGGGACTTTGCGGTTTCGTTCTTCGTATGGTTCCTGACACCGCAGGGTGTTACTGATTTCTCGCTGATTTACACCATAGCGATGTATCTGCTGATGGTTGGCTTCCTCACAAGTACGGTCTACTATTTCGGAAAAATCCGTTATCGTATGTCGATGCAGTTCCTCATCATGCTCATCCCGCTGTCGCTGTATGCAAAGGAAGGCTTGCAGATGCCGGCATTGCTGGTGATTTCTCTGCTGTCGAGCTTCTTCCTGCTGATGATCTATTGCCGGCAGCTCCGGGATTCAGATGAGGTCAGGCAGATTCCGAACTTCCACAGCGGTGCCTCGATTGCCGTTTACGTTGCAGCGTTCAGCATCATTGCCGCCATCATTCCGAAGCCGGAATTCCAGGCGGACAGAGAGTTCATTGATAACGCCATGTCCTACAGTACATGGTCTGACAGGCTGATGGAGATGATCTCGTCATTTACGGATGTCTCCAATAACCGTGGTCTGCTGAACAACAATGCCCGGACACTGTTCTGGGTAGAAGCGCCAGAGACACTGCGGCTTCATGTCCAGACCCGCTCTTTCTATGCGGAGGATGACAGTTGGGCCGTCACCGATTATGACCGCCCGAATCAGCCCTATACGCCGCCTATGACCTATCAGCCACGGGCACTTCTGCAAGCAATCTGCGATGCGGCAAGTGCGGATGCAGAATTCGCCGTGCGGTATGGCCTGGAGGATGCGGTCGGCGTGACACTGCCGGAGCAGCAGACGAATACATTCCGGATCAACTGTGTCATCTGGCAGGGGTCTGATGTGCTTGTTGCCCCGACACGGTCAATCGACGTCCAGGATCCGAGAGCTGCGAATGCAAAGAAGATTTCGGTTTCGCAGTCGCACTCCGTGGAAGTGCGGTATAATACGGCTGAAGTGAAGTACTATTCCGATTCCTATGCAAGATTTGACAGTGTACGGCAGATTCTGGACGATCTGTGCTTTGAGGAATACACCGGGCTGCTTGGTGAAGCAGCAGAGATCATGCAGGAGGATCCGGATGCCGCAGCACTGCTGCTGCAAGCGCAGGAGGAGGCACAGGCGGCGGCGGATTACCTTGCACAGGTAAACGAACTGGACTGGCGGCCGGATACTGTGGTGGAACTTGCGGCGCAGATCACAGAAGGCCTGGATTCCGACCTGGAGAAGGCGCTTGCCATTGAGCGCTATTTCACAGAGCAGGGCTATGTCTACGATCTGTCCTACGAAAAGCCGCTTGAGGAGAATGTCGAGGATTTCCTGCTGCCCACCCACAG
>JAFXOO010000504.1 GCA_017528675.1 Oscillospiraceae bacterium
GCACGTTTACAAACATCGGGCCGATGCTGATTTATCTGATCGGCGGTCTGATTATGATGCGCTATGATGACAGCATCACCGTCGGGCAGGTTTCGGTGCTCGTGGCGCTGCTTGGCAAGATGTATATGCCGGTCAACCAACTGCTGAACATCCAGGTCAACTGGATCCGTTCGATGGCACTGTTTACACGGATTTTTGAGTATTTTGATATGAAGCCGGAAATCGAGAATGCGCCCGGTGCCATTCACCCGGCATCTGCAAGGGGCGAGGTGGAGTTCCGCAATGTCCGCTTCTACTACGAGCCGGAGCGTGAGATTCTGCACGACATCAGCTTCCGTCTGGAGAAGGGAAAGTGTATTGCGATTGTCGGCCCGTCCGGTTCCGGCAAGAGCACGCTCATCAATCTGATTCCACGGCTGTATGATGTAATCGACGGCTGCGTGCTCTTTGACGGGGAGGATGTCCGGAAGCTGGATCTCGGCTTCCTGCGGGAGCATATCGGGATTGTGAGCCAGGAAACCTACCTGTTCAACGGTACCATCCGGGATAACCTGCTCTATGCCAAGGCCGATGCCACGGAGGAGGAGCTGATTGATGCCTGCCGCCGTGCCAATATCTATGACTTTGTGGAAAAGCAGGAGAAGGGGCTTGACACGGTTGTCGGCAACCGGGGTCTGAAGCTGTCCGGCGGAGAAAAGCAGCGGATTTCCATTGCAAGAATTCTGCTGAAGGATCCGGAGCTGCTGATTTTTGACGAGGCTACCTCTGATTTGGACTACATTTCCGAGCAGACGATACAGGACGCCATTGAGCCGTTGATTGCAACCCGCACGGGCATTCTCATTGCGCACCGGCTGTCCACGATTCTGGCAGCCGATGAGATTCTTGTCATCAAGGACGGAGAGATCACGGAGCGTGGCACGCATGAAGAACTGGTCGGCGCCGGCGGTGTCTACACGCAGCTATATGAGACACAATTCAGCAGGGTTTCCACACAGAAAGTGCCGGAATTCAGCTATTCCGAAGGCGAAAGTGAATCATCCTGACCCATGCGGTCAAAGAAAAGCAGGCTCATCCGAGCCTGCTTCTCTCAGACTGTCAAAAAACTCTCCTTGAAAGCGTGGAGCGAAGACAAAAGTTTTTGGTCCAGCTTTTTTCAAAAAGCTGGTCAGGTCCAGGGCTGAAAGCCCTGGTCGCCCGCCGCAGCGGGCGAAATCCTTTTGCCGGAGGGCGCTCCGCAAGGGGTGAATTTCCAAAACAGTCCGGTGGACTGTTTTGGAAAGAGGGGACGCCCTGCAAGAGAGGGCATCCCCTTTTCGGCTGTCTACAGGCTTTTCTCTGCCGCCCCGAACCCTGCAAAACAGCTTTTTTGACGGACTGAAGCAGGCTCATACGAGCCTGCTTCTCTGTTGCTGGTATGCGGTTTTACTTCGGCATATGGTACTTCTTCTGGAAGTCCTCCTTGATGACAGCGAGGCGCTTCTGATCCTCGATGCGCTTGGTGTGGGCTTCTTCCTGAATCTGCTTGGTCTCCTCGATACCAGTCATGATGGTCTGCCATGTCTTTTCGAGGGTTTCGATCTGGATGGAGCTGCCGGATGCCAGTCTTGCAGTCATCTTGGACTGCTCGACCGTATTCTGCGCATTCTTGATGAGCATCTCGTTGGTCTTTTCGTCGAGTGCAGCCATAGCTTCCGCCTGAATCTTCTGACGCTTGAGCAGAATGGCCTGTGCAAGTGCCTGCTTGAAGACGGGCAGCGTCACGATAAAGGCAGAATTGATTTTGCGGATGAGATTGTAGTTGCTGAATTCCATCGTCTTGAGCATCGGGATGGACTGCATTGCCACATTCTCAGCCGTCCGGAGATCCTGTACACGCTGTTCGAGCATCATGAGCGCCTGGTTGAGCTGGGTGATCTCGAACTGGATGGACTCATCGCCGCTTGCCTGGTAATCCGCTGTGCGCTGGGCAATATAATCCTCGATCTCCTTACAGCCCTGCTCACCGGCGATGATGTACTTGACCAGTGTGTGATAGTACTCCACATTGGCGTTGAACATCTCGTCGAGGGAGCGGTTGGACTGCCTGATTTCGTCCTCGTATTTGCGGAGCTGTACAAAGATCTTGTCCACCTCGCCGCCCATGGTCTGGTACTTGGCAAGAATCTTGTCAAGCTGCTTGCGCATACCGCCAAAGAGCTTGCCGAAGAAGGAGGGGTCGTCCTTGATTTCCTCGATGTCGAATTTTGACATGATGTTAGCAAGCGTTTTGAGCAGTTCACTGGAGCCGTCAAGCTGGGACATGTTCATGCTGTTGAGTACCATGTCCGAGGACTTGGAAATCTGCTCGGCGGCTTCGGCACCGAATGTCACAATGGTGTCAAGGTTGTAGACTTCAATCTCAGCGGAAATCTGCTCGACCTCCTCGGAGCCTGCAAGCTGGGTGTTCAGTTGGCTGCGGTCAGCAACGATGTCGTATTTCTCCGGTGCTGCCTCCACAACCGGAGCCGATGTACCGGCGTTTTCAGCCGTCGTGATGATGGGCTGCTGGGGTTTGCCAAAATTCAGTGCCATGTCAATTACCTCTCTTCTTAAAGATTCTGGATGCCCAGGAATTGCTTTTTTTTGCCTTTTTTGCCTTTTCCGACAGGCGTTTCAGATCAGGAGCGGACAGATCATAGACATAGTCACCGATCTGGTGCTCCTCAAGCAATCCCGGAGTGAAATATTTTTCCACACTCTGATAGCCTGTTGGTACCAGGAACAGTACGTCAAAGCCGATCAGGTGTAAAAATGCTGCAATCACCGCATCCTGCGGGGAAATGATCGCCTCGCCGGTGTTTACATATACGAACTTCGGCGGCACCTTCGTGAAGTCAAACCGCTGGATCAGGCGGATCAGCTCAATATCCATGCTCAGGATGGTGGAGGCAATCAGAAATTCTGCTCCGGTGATGCCGGTGATGATTTTTCCGTCAATGAGGAGCTGGAGCTTGTCAAGGATGTGCTCCTGCATCTCCTCCCGCAGGAAGCCGTACTGGTAGGTAGGATGGCTGCGGATGC
>JAFXOO010000505.1 GCA_017528675.1 Oscillospiraceae bacterium
CTTGGGGAAGTACTGTATTATCAATGAAATCAGTGGTTCCTTAGTTCTTGTTGTTCAGACCACAGCAGAGCTTATACTTTTTGCCGCTGCCGCAGGGGCAGGGATCATTCGGGCCGATTTTGCGTTCCTTAGCAGATTTGGCCTCCGGACTGCCGGCATTCGGCTCATAGGGCTTTGCCAGCTGCTCACGCTGCGGCGGCTGAACCCCCTGTACCTGGATGGTCAGCAGCATGCGGACTGTATCCTCACGGATGCTTTCGATCATGGCATCAAACATGTCGAAGCCCTCATAACGATACTCAACAACCGGATTCTTCTGGCCGTAGCTTCTCAGGGAAATACCACGCTTCAGCTCCTGCATATCGTCGATATGTGCCATCCACTTGGTATCCACGACCTTAAGCATGACAACACGCTCCAGCTCACGGATAATCTGCTCGCCGTACTGTTCTTCCTTGGCAGCATACTTGGCACGGATCTTGGTCTTGAGATCGGTGATGATATCGCTGCGGGTCTTGCCGGGCATTTCCTCCTCGGAATATACCAGATCACCCTGCTCGATGGCCCAGCCGAGGAAGTAATCCCGCAGACCGACCAGATTCCAGTCATCCTGTACAGATTCTTCGCCAAGATACTGCGGTACAATCGCATCAACCAGTTCATCCATCATCGAGAGGATGGACTCGTGCAGATCCTCACCGTCGAGCACCTGGCGGCGCTGCTTGTAGATGATCTCACGCTGTGCGTTCATGACGTCGTCGTAGTTCAGGGTATTCTTACGGATGGAGAAGTTTCTGCCCTCAACCTTCTTCTGCGAAGAAGCGATGATCTTACTGAGGAAGCGGCTTTCGATGGGCTGTGTCTCCTCCACATCGAGGGAGCGCATCAATGTCTCCATGCGGTCGCCGCCGAAGATACGCATCAGATCGTCCTCGATGGAGAGGAAGAAGCGGCTCTCGCCGGGATCGCCCTGACGGCCGGAACGGCCACGGAGCTGGTTGTCGATACGTCTGGACTCGTGACGCTCGGTACCGATGATGAACAGACCGCCTGCCTCACGGACAGCTACGGCAGCTTCCTTGACCTGCGCATCATACTTATCATAGAGCTTTCTGTATTCAGCACGGGCTTCGAGAATGGTTTCATCGGTGGTATCCGCAAAGCCGCTGGCCTCGTTGATGACCTCCTCATCGTACTTTTCGAGCTTGCGCAGGGCTGCTCTTGCACTGAATTCGGCATTACCGCCGAGGATGATATCGGTACCACGGCCGGCCATGTTGGTGGCGATGGTCACAGCGCCGAGCTTACCGGCCTGCGCAACGATCTCCGCTTCCTTGGCGTGGTACTTTGCATTGAGCACCTCATGCTTGATGCCCCGGCGCTTGAGAAGCTGGGACAGCATTTCGGATTTTTCGATGGAAATGGTGCCGACCAGGACGGGCTGTCCTTTCTCATGGCACTCAACGATCTGGTCGATGATACACTGGAATTTGCCCTTCTCGGAACGGTACACCTGATCCGGATGGTCGATACGGATGACCGGACGGTTAGTCGGAACGGCAATGACATCGAGCTTGTAGATCTCCTTGAACTCGTCTTCCTCGGTCATAGCGGTACCGGTCATACCGGACAGCTTCTGGTACAGACGGAAGTAGTTCTGGAAGGTGATGGTAGCGAGGGTCTTGGACTCCTTCTGTACCTCAACGCCTTCCTTGGCCTCGATTGCCTGATGCAGACCGTCATTGAAGCGGCGGCCGAGCATCTTACGGCCGGTGAACTCGTCGATGATGACAACCTCGCCGTCCTCCACAATGTAGTCGATATCATTGCGCATGATGCCGTTGGCACGGAGTGCCTGGTTGATGTGATGCAGGAGGGTCATATTCTCCTGTGCCATCAGGTTATCCACACCGAAGTACTTCTCGGCCTTCTCCATGCCCTGCCGGGTGATGGTAGCAGTTTTTGCCTTCTCGTCAATGATGTAATCGGCATCCTCGCTGACATCCTCCTGATCGACCTTGTCATCAATTTCGACAACAGTAACGGACTTCAGTCCCTTTGCAAAGACATCGGCACGCTTATAGAGATCGGTGGACTTATCGCCCTGACCGGAAATAATCAGCGGCGTTCTTGCCTCATCAATCAGGATGGAGTCCACCTCATCGACGATGGCGAAGTTCGGGTCACGCTGTACCATGTCCTTTTTATAGGTGACCATGTTGTCACGCAGATAGTCAAAGCCGAACTCATTGTTCGTGCCGTAGGTAATGTCGCAGTTGTAGGCCTCACGGCGCTGCGCATTGGTCAGACCGTGCAGGATGCAGCCGACTGTCAGACCGAGGAAGCGGTGCACCTTGCCCATTTCCTCCGACTGGGTCTTGGCGAGGTAGTCATTGACCGTGACAACGTGAACGCCCTTGCCGCTGAGCGCATTTGCATAGGCAGCGAGGCAGGCCACGAGGGTCTTACCTTCACCGGTCTTCATTTCAGCGATACGGCCCTGGTGGAGCACGATGGCACCAATGATCTGCACTTCAAATGCACGTTTTCCGAGCACACGGTCGCCTGCTTCACGCACGGTTGCAAGTGCCTCCGGCAGAAGGGTATCGAGGGTATCAGTGCCGTCTGCCAGACGCTCCTTGAATTCAAATGTCTTTTCCTTCAGCTCTGCATCCGAGAGCGCTTTATATTCCTCCTCCAGTGCCAGAACCTGCTTCTTGATCGGTTCGATCCTTGCAAGCTCCTTTGCACTGTAGGAGCCGAAAATGGAGGTGAGAATACCCATTTCAAGTTACCGCCTTTTATTTATTTTCCGCAGCTTTTCACTACAGAATGAACCTATTCTATTGTATCTGATTTTCCATGCTTTGTCAATAGCCGTCAGTCATCGCCTATGTATTGCACAAAGCAGGGATGTTGAAACACAGCAGATTGCTTATTTCCCGGCACCCGGACAACAGCCGGAGAGAGGGCAGTCTGCACATTTCGGCTTCCGTGCGCTGCAAATCTCCCTGCCAAACAGCACGAGCCTGTGACAGAAGTCTGAAGATTCCGCCGGAGGCAGGAGCTTCCGCAGATCTGCCTCAACCTTTTCCGGTTCCTTGTGCCTGGTCAGGCCAAGCCTGCCGGAGATGCGGATGCAGTGTGTATCTGCCACAACTGCGGGTTTTCCGTAAACATCCCCCAACAGCAGATTGGCAGTTTTCCTGCCTACACCGGGAAGCGTCAGCAGCTCCTCCATCGTGTCCGGGAGTACCCCGCCGTATACCTCAAGCAGCCGTTGGGCAGCCGCCTTGATGCTCTGTGCCTTGGTCTTGTAGAAGCCGCAGGGCTTGACGATTGCTTCAAGCTCAGCAAGATCGGCTTCTGCAAAGGCCTCAAGTGTCGGGTAACGCCCGAACAGAGCCGGTGTGACGAGGTTTACCCTGGCATCCGTACACTGCGCTGAAAGCCGTGTGGCAATCATCAGCTCATAGGGCTTCTCATAGACCAGTGAACAGACTGCCTCAGGGTAGCGTTCCCGCAGCACCCGCACAGCTTCAAGCGCACGTTCCTGTCTGGTCATATCAGCCGTTGATGGTCTTGGCAGCTTCAGGATCCGTAGTGATGGTGTATTTCTCCTGCAACTCTGCCAGCCACTCCGTGTATTTCTCCTGGATGAGTGCGTTCTTGATGTCAGCCTTCCACTTCGGGCCGTTGTCACTGACGAAATACATCACATGCACGCCATAGGATGTTTCCACGATACCGGTATCGCCGGGCTTGCGGGCCGGGTCGAAGCACCAGTCGTTAAATTCAGGAACCATCTGACCGACAAAGACATTCTGGTACAGACCGCCGGTTTCCTTGGAGCCGGGATCCTCGGTGCGCTCAGTTGCGAGTGCAGCAAAGCTGTCCTCGGTCTTGTCGCCTGCCTCCCATGCAGCAAGGCATTCCTGACCAAGCTTGCGGCACTCCTCCAGTGCAGCGGTGTTGTCTGCTTCCTCGGTGCCCTTAGCGTGCTCGCTGACTGCAAAGAGAATGTGACGCACATCAATTACGCTGCTTTCATCACGGGAGGGTTCGCTGGTCAGCATGTAGACATAGTATGCGCCTTCGCCGTCCATAACCTTGGTGTCATTGACCTTTGCGCCGCTTTTGAATGCCCATTCACTCAGATCGGCACCGGCCGTGTAGCCGTACTTGTCATTATAGATGGCATCAATGCGCAGCTCAATCTCATCATCCGAGAGCTTTTCATAATCCTTCAGGATGGAGCGGACCTTCTGCTCGAAGGCAGCCGGATCCTTGCAGGCCTTCAGCTCATCTGCAAGCCTCCGGGCTGTTTCCTTGTCCATGCCCTGCTCCTCGTCGGCTGCATCCGTTCCGCTGCTGCTCTCCGCAGAGGCGCTTTCCTCAGCCGAAGCCGCTTCGGAAGCCGTTTCCTCGGCAGATGCTTCCTCAGACGAAGCAGCCTCAGACGAAGCCGTCTCAGCAGATGCATCGCCGGCGGCAGAATCCGATTCTTCCGCAAGGCTGGTTTCGTCGCTGTCCTCCGTGAAATTGATGGTAAAGCCCAACAGGCCGCAGGAAACCAGATTCTCGGAATTGGCATCGTAGTAGGCCTCGATTTCATCATCCGTGAAGCTCAGGCTATTGATATACGAATTGAAATAGCCGGTGCCGAACATCTGGATCATCAGTGCTTCCCGCAGGTCACTCTTGGTGACGCCGGGGCCGTAGACAGACATATCCGCTGTCTCAATGATCTCGTTGATCTTTTGCAGATCCTCATCCGGGATCGTATAGCCGGCGTCAATGCCTGCCTCAGCAAACATCAGATGCTGCTGTACACCGCCGAGTGCTTCATTCACGAAATTGTCAAACCAGGTCGTGCCGTCATCCATCGGATAGGGCTGCTCCTTGAGGGACTTGTTCATGTCAAGCTGATAGTAGGACAGGAGCATTTCGTCACCGTAGTATTCACGGATGGATTTCAATGTATCCTGATAGAAGCAGGTGAATACGTCCTTGTCAACGGTATAGTGATCGCTGGTAACGACCGGAACAGGCTTGTTTGCCTGCATGGCACGGATACCGATCACGCTCAGGCAACCCACCAGTACCACGGATGCCGCAATGCCGACACCGGCAAGCGCCTTGTTGCTGACAGGCTTCTTTTCCTTTGCAGGTGCAGGCTGGGGGCCATCTCCGATCCCTTCATCAGTCTCCTCCGGCTGCTCCTTATAATCACCGAGAATGCCGTTGTAGGAGTCGCTTTTCGCAGCGTCCTCTGCCTTCTCCTTCATGGCATCAGCAGCGTCCTCTGCCTTCTCCTTTACGGCATCAGCAGCGTCCTCTGCCTTCTCCTTTACGGCATCAGCAGCGTCCTCTGCCTTCTCCTTTACGGCATCGGCAGCGTCCTCTGCTTTCTCCTTTACGGCATCAGCAGCGTCCTCTGCCTTCTCCTTCACGGCATCGGCAGCGTCCTCTGCCTTCTCCTTCATGGCATCGGCAGCATTCTCCGCCTTCTCCCTTACGGCATCGGCGGCTGCGGATGTTTTTTTGTTCTTTTTGTTCATAGATCCTTCCTTCCTTTCTCAGAAACGATGACTCAGATTTTTCCGTCCGGGTCAGCGTTAGGATATGCGATACCGTCCTCAAGCGCAGCGAGCTTGTTATACAGCAGATAAATGCGCTGCGTGGTGTTCTCAAGGAAGTAATAATGCCACAGATACGGTGCAAGCAGTCCGAGCAGAAGCAGGTCAAGCAGACCAAGCCCCAGCGTCCTGAAATACACCACCATTCCCAGCACCAGGATGAACGCCAGCCCCACCAGAATGCAGACCAGAAAATGCACCAGCCGCTCGTGCTGCATAAAGCCGAGCTGCACAAGCGCCTCCTTCCGTACAGCAGAGAGCTGCGCCGGATCGGGGTGCTCTGTGAATTCCCGCAGATACTTCTCGTAGGCCTTCATGTAATGACGCATCGTCATCCCTCCTTGCCCGGAAAACCGGGCGGCAATACATCTATTATACCATAGTGCCTGTAAAATTGCAAGGTGTTTCACAAAATTCTCATGAAAAACCCGCTCCGGAAGCAATTCTGTGCACTGGTACGGGACTGCTGTCATGCTTTTGCATAAAAATCCGGATTGTGTATTGACATTTTTGGGAAATGGTAGTATAATAAGTATGTCCTGTGCGGACAAGTGTCTGCACAGCAAGCCTCAAATTCTTGATAGGAAGGGTGGAACCGGAATCATGCAAAAAAAGATCGCTGTGATCAAGGGCGACGGCATCGGCCCTGAGATCGTTACGGAAGCAGTCAAGGTACTGGATAAGATTGCCGCAAAGTATGGCCATACTTTCCGTTATACCGAGCTGCTGATGGGCGGCTGTTCAATTGATGCGTATAAAGAGCCTCTGACGGAGGAGACAATTTCCGTGTGCAAGGACAGCGACGCTGTCCTGATGGGGAGCATCGGCGGAGATACCACAACCTCACCGTGGTACAAGCTCCCGGCGCATCTGCGACCGGAAGCAGGGCTTCTTGCGCTGCGCAAGGCGCTCGGGCTGTTTGCAAATCTGCGTCCCTGCGTACTGTATCCTGAGCTGCGTGCGGCCTGCACGCTGCGGGAGGACATCAGCGAGAAGGGCTTTGATATGCTCATTATGCGGGAGCTGACTGGCGGCCTGTACTTTGGTGAGCGCAAAACAGAGGAGATTGACGGCGTGATGACGGCTGTCGATACACTGAAGTATGACGAGAACGAAATCCGCCGCATTGCGGTGAAGGCGTTCGAGGTCGCTATGAAGCGCCGCAAGAAGGTCACAAGCGTGGATAAGGCCAATGTGCTCGACTCCTCCCGTCTGTGGCGAAAGGTCGTGAACGAGGTCGCAGCGGAGTATCCGGAGGTCACGCTGGAGCATGCACTCGTGGACAGCACTGCAATGCAGATTGTCCGCAATCCTTCGCAGTTTGACGTCATGGTGACAGAGAACATGTTCGGTGATATTCTCTCGGATGAGGCGGCAATGGTCACGGGCTCGCTTGGCATGCTGCCGAGTGCTTCGCTCAATGAGACGAAATTCGGCCTGTATGAGCCGAGCGGCGGTTCTGCACCGGATATCGCCGGAAAGAATATTGCCAACCCGATTGCCGCAATCCTGTCTGCCTCCATGCTGCTGCGCTATTCCTTCGATTTGCAGGAGGAGGCCGATGCCATTGAGAATGCCGTGAAGC
The DNA here is from genome assembly GCA_017528675.1 of Oscillospiraceae bacterium. Classification (GTDB taxonomy): domain Bacteria; phylum Bacillota; class Clostridia; order Oscillospirales; family Ruminococcaceae; genus UBA3855. The sequence continues at coordinate 7,225 of JAFXOO010000505.1, forward strand.
AAGTGCTCGCTGAGGGCTACCGCACCGGCGATATCATGAGCGAAGGCTGCAAGCAGGTGAAGTGTGACGAGATGGGCACGCTCATCGCAGAGCGCATCTGATCCCAAGGTTTCCATATATTACATATATTTATCTATAATGAAAGAAGGCTTTTATCATGGAAAAGAAGAACATCGACTGGGGCAATCTGGGCTTTGCCTACATGCCGACAGAAAAGCGCTACGTTGCCGACTACAAGGACGGTCAGTGGGGCGAGGGTTATCTGACAGAGGATAACACCATCACCATGAGCGAGTGCGCCTGCGTATTGCAGTATGCACAGACCGTTTTTGAAGGGCTCAAGGCGTACACCACCGAGGACGGCCGCATTGTGACCTTCCGTCCTGACCTCAATGCAGAGCGTCTGGAGCAGTCTGCGTCCCGTCTGGAGATGCCGACCTTCCCGAAGGAGAGATTCATCGAGGCGGTTGAGCAGGTTGTTGCAGCCAACAAGGCCTATGTTCCGCCGTATGGTAGCGGTGCAACACTGTATCTGCGTCCGTTCATGTTCGGTATCAATTCCGTTATCGGTGTAAAGCCGGCAACCGAGTACCAGTTCCGTGTATTCTGCACACCGGTAGGCCCGTACTTCAAGGGCGGCGCAAAGCCGATTACGCTGCGTGTATCTGATCTGGACAGAGCTGCACCTCACGGCACCGGCAATATCAAGGCAGGCCTGAACTATGCCATGAGCCTGCATACCCTGATGGATGCACACCGCCAGGGCTATGATGAGAATATGTTCCTGGATCCTGCAACCCACACCAAGGTTGAGGAGACCGGCGGTGCGAATTTCCTGTTCGTAACCAAGGACGGTAAGGTGGTAACACCCAAGTCCAACTCCATTCTCCCGTCCATCACCAGACGCTCGCTCGTGTATGTTGCACAGCACTATCTCGGCCTGGAGGTTGAGGAGCGTGAGGTGCTCTTTGAGGAGGTCAAGGACTTTGCAGAGTGCGGTCTGTGCGGCACGGCTGCCGTCATTTCTCCGGTTGGCAGAATCGTCAATCACGACGAGACCATCAGCTTCCCGTCCGGCATGGAGGAAATGGGACCGACCATCCACAAGCTGTATGACACGCTTACCGGCATCCAGATGGGTCGTATCGACCCGCCGGAGGGTTGGATTCACGAAATCAAGTAAGGTATTCTCATGTACAAGCTCCCTCCCTCCGGGGAGGGGTTTGTTTTACCCGCTATGCGATAAGGAGGCGCTATGACAGTCCATACACCATCAAAGGAATCCTTGCTGAAGGAAATGCTGCATTACATTGTCCTCATTGCAGGGAGTGTGATTGCTGCATTTGCACTCGAAAACATGCTTGTTCCTGTCCAGATCATGGACGGCGGCATGGTGGGCATTGCCATGATTATCTCTACATTGACAAAGTTTCCGCTCAGCCTGCTGACAATTCTGCTGAATCTGCCGCTTGTCTGGATCGGCGGGCGCAAGCTCTCCCGCTCATTTTTCATCCGGACGCTGACGGCAATGGTGAGCTTCTCACTGGCGATCAATCTGTTCAGCAGCGGCTTTTTTGAGCAGTTCAGGCTGACGGATGACAAGCTCCTTGCAACGGTCTTCGGCGGAGTGCTGCTCGGACTTGGCGTTGGTCTGGTGCTGCTCAGCGGCGGATGCCTCGACGGAACAGAAGCTGTCGCCATCCTCATCAGCAGGAAAACCAACTTTTCCGTGGGGCAGATCGTGCTGTTCTTCAATGTGCTGATCTATCTCACGGCAGGGCTTCTGTTCGGGCTTGACCGTGCGATGTATTCGATGCTGACCTATATCATTGTCTCCCGGATTGAGGACTTTGTCAACACCGGTATGCAGCAGGGGAAGGCTGTCATGATTATCACTGACCACGGCGAGCAGATTGCCCAGGAGATCTATGACACCCTCGGCCGTACTGTCACAGTCATGGAGGGCAGCGGCCTGATTTCCGGCGAAAAGACGGTGCTTTACTGCGTTATCACACGCATTGAGCTGGCATCCATGCGCAAGATCATCGAACAGAATGACTACTCCGCCTTTATGTCCGTGAGTGATGTTTCCGAGATCATCGGCAAACACATTAAGAATAACAGTCCCATCCTGAGAACGCTTCCTGTGGTGGAGACCGAGGAAACTGACAAATCCTGAACCGAATGTGCCGTCCTGCAACAGGGACGGCATTTCTTGGTTATGCTGCACAAATTCTGTGTCTGTGATTTGCCACTTTTCGTGGAGCGATAGCCTGGCTGACCGTGCGGTTTTCTTGACAATTGCGCAGAATTGTGCTATAATGGATATTGTTGGCGTAAATGTGCTTTACGTTGTGGGACAATAGCACCGGCTGTGACCGAAATCGTTTCATTTCTGTAAATTTTTCCGGAATTCTATTGACAAGGTGGCAGATCTGTGCTATAATTTTATCCGTACTAATACGAATAGTACACCGCATGTGCGAAATTCAATGACCCGGTATCGGGAGGAGGAACGACCTATGGAACAGGCAAAGAAGAAAAAGGCAAAGCCGATTATCATTCTGATTATCGTTATTGTGGTTTTAGCAGCGATCATCATCGGCATTGTCGGGTGTTCAAAGATGCTCTCTGATTCGATCAGCCAGCTCTCGGCAGGTATGACCGAACTAAGCACGGTGGAGCGTCGTGACATCACCAACGACATCAGTGTGTCTGGACAGGTGCAGAGCGAAAACCTTGTGAAGATTACCAGCACCACCGCTGCCAAGGTCAAGACAGTCTATGCCGAGGTCGGTAAGGAGGTTAAGGAAGGCGAGATTCTGCTGGAATTTGACAGCAGCGATCTTCAGACCCAGTACGACAGCCTCAAAAAGAGTATCCAGAATAACGAGGATCTCACTGCACACACCCACGAGATCAATGTGCGCAATCTTGAAAATGCCAAGCGTGACAAGGAAAATTCCCTCGCACAGGCAAGACGGGGTATTGAAAAGGCAGAGAATGCCCGTAACCAGGCACACAACAAGGAAGGTGACCTGGTGAATAAGTACAATAATGCGGCAAACTATGTCAACGAGCTCAGTGACCGGCTCAACAACTGCGACCCGGAGCAGTATGAACAGCTTGCACAGGAACTTCAGGCTGCAAGAGCAGAGCTTTCCGGCTATCAGTCGGCTCTTGACCAGATCCGTGATTCCTTCTCCACCTATGACGATGCCGTACAGTCCGCACACGATGCCTACGACCAGGCCGAGCGTACCTGTGACATGTCCATCCAGGGGTACCAGGATGTGATTGACAACGAGCAGTTTACCAAGACCACTGACGGCGAAACAGAGCTCAAGAAGCTTGAGGATGCAATCAAGGACTGCACCGTCCGTGCACCCAAGAGCGGTATCATTACCTCTGTGAATGTTGCAGAAGGCTCCATTCCGACCACCGATGCGCTCATGACCATCGAGAATAAGGATGCACTGAAGATTACCGTATCCATCGCAGAGGCAGATATCCTCAAGGTACAGGAAGGGCAGAAGTGCATTGTCAAGACCACTGCAACCGGCGACCAGGAGTTTTCTGCAACCGTTTCGAGAGTGGTCAATATCTACAGCCCCGGTCAGATGAATGCCCTTGGTCAGACCACCGGCGGCGGCTATTCTGCCGAGATCACCATTGATGACACGAATACAGGTCTGCTGATCGGCATGACTGCCAAGGTGCAGATCCTGCTTGAGGAGAAGAAGGACGTTCTGACGGTTCCCTATGAATCCATCAAGGAGGACGACCAGGGCAAACGGTATGTGCTGCTCGCTGTGACCGATGAGAAAACCGGCGTCAGCGTTGCAAAGAGAGCGGATATTGAAACCGGTATGGAGGGTTCTTACTATACTGAGGTTGTTTCCGGCGATATCAAGGTAGGCGACAAGATTGTGATGCAGGGCGATATGTACAATGACGGCGATACGCTGCTCCTGATGCCCAATCTGAACAGCATGTCCGCAGCAGAGAGCGGTGCGGAGAGTGCTGCTGAGAGTGCAGAGGAAAGTGCCGCAGAGAGTGCAGAGGGCGAGGCGAGCGCTGATGAGTAAAACAGTCATTTCGATGAGAGGTATCATCAAGCGCTACTACATCGGCAAGCCCAACGAATTGCAGATCCTCAACGGTATTGACCTCGATGTTACCGAAGGGGAGTTCCTGGCAATCGTGGGACAGTCCGGTTCCGGTAAAAGTACGCTGATGAACATGATCGGTGCCCTTGACCGTCCGACGGAAGGCACCTATTATCTGAACGGTATAGACATCAGCACGCTCGATGATGCGGAGCTCAGCCGCATCCGGAATAAGGAGATCGGTTTTGTGTTCCAGACCTTCAATCTGATTTCACGGACGAATGCGCTGAAGAATGTGGAGATGCCCATGATGTACGCCGGTATGTCCCGGAAGGAGCGCCTGAAGCGTGCGGAGGAGCTGCTGGAGATCGTGGATATGGCTGACCGTGCCGATCACCAGCCCAATGAGCTTTCCGGCGGTCAGAAGCAGCGTGTGGCGATTGCAAGAGCCATGGCCAACAAGCCTTCGATCCTGCTGGCGGATGAGCCGACTGGTGCGCTCGATTCCAAGACCGGCCGCATGATTATGGATCTGTTTCACAAGCTCCACCGGGAGGAGGGGACGACCATTGTCCTCATCACCCACAGCCCGGAGCTGGCACAGGAATGTGACCGCATCGTAACGATCAGTGACGGCAGCATCATCAATGATACGGGGGTGAGAGTGAATGCAGTTGATTGAGAATATCCGTCTGGCGTTCACATCGCTTCTGGCGAACAAGATGCGTGCGCTGCTGACAATGCTCGGTATTATCATCGGTATCAGCGCCGTGATTATGATTACCACCATCGGTACATCCATCCAGAAAACGCTGTCCAACACGTTCAATTCCTTTGGCAACTTCAATATCTTCGATGTCATTCTGATGACGGGTGAAGATCCGGTCATGCAGGATGATCTCATCAGCCGCGAGATGCTCGATGAGCTGGTGGAGACCTATCCGGACTACTTTGCGCTGGAAATGGGCGAGAACATCGGTACGGCAACGACCCGCAACTCCAACGGCCAGATCATTACAGTGAGCGTAAGCGGTCAGATGGATGTGGCACCGATGATGGACCACCTGCGTGGCCGTACCATTCAGTATAAGGACAATGTCAACAAGAAGAATGCTCTCTATGTAAGCGATCTGTTTATCCGGCAGTATTTTCCTTCAGGTACCGATCCGATCGGCCAGACGGTCAACCTGACGTTCGATAACGGCATGAGTTCGGACTTTGTCATCGTCGGCTATGATAAGCTGCCGCAGATGTACGAAAAGCAGTATCCGCCCGGAATGAAGGAAATGGATAAGACGACACCGGTCACTGTGCCGCTCGATACGATGCTTGAGATGTTCCACACCCCGCAGGAGCCGCAGTTCTATGCCATGATCCGCTATAATACGGATTATGACATACAGATGCAGCAGGATCTGCTCCAGGAGTTCTTTGATGAGAAATATGCGGAAAAGCCCGATATTTCCATCCAGATCATGAACGAGCAGCAGTACCTCGGTATGATGAATACGATTATCAATGTCGTGACCATTGCCATTTCGATTATTGCGGCGATTTCGCTGATTGTCGGCGGTGTCGGCGTTATGAACATCATGCTCGTGTCCATCACAGAGCGTACCAAGGAAATCGGTGTCCGGAAAGCGCTTGGTGCACAGAATTCTGCCATCCGGATGCAGTTTGTTGTAGAGGCAATCATGATCTGTCTGATCGGCGGTATTATCGGCATTCTGCTCGGAATCATCGGCGGTCTTTGTATCGGCTGGATTGCCAAGGTTCTTGTCAGTGAGTTCTATGCGGAATATGCGGAGCTGATTTCGATTACGATTCAGCCATCTATTCCGGCAATCATCATTTCGGTGCTGTTCTCCGTGCTGACCGGCGTATTCTTCGGTTATTACCCGGCGAACAAGGCTGCGAAGATGAATCCTATCGATGCCCTGCGGTATGATTGATGGAGATGTAAATACAGAGCCCCGGTGCTTTCAGGCACCGGGGCTATTGTTTGTCAGAAAAGCAGGGTTTCAGGGCGCCAATGCTAACAACTTAGCACCACAAAACCTGCGGGTGCAGGGCGGTCACCGCCCTGCTTCGCTTTAAGCGACCAGCGGCGCTCGCAGGCTCGCTGGCTGTCTGCTTATGCCGAGGGTGGTTTAGGAGGGGCGAGCAGCCCCTCCTGAGTCGGCGCAAGCCGAC